>DASYWD010000490.1 GCA_035936415.1 Longimicrobiaceae bacterium | reverse complement strand
CCGCCGCGCGCGCCCCGGTCCCCTCGCTGGCGCCCTGCTTCAAGGACCCCGCCGAGGGGGAGGTGGTCGCGGGCGGGCGCAAGCTGGTGGGGAGCGCGCAGGTGCGCGAGGCGGGCGTCCTCCTCCAGCACGGGTCGCTCCTCCTGGAGGGCGACCAGCGCGAGGTGCGGGAGTGGGCGCGCGGCGAGGCACCGGTCGGGGGCGAGGCGCCCCCGGCCACGCTGGCGGAGCTGTGCGGCTCCGTCCCCTGCTGGGAGCGGCTCACCGCGGCGCTGGCGGCCGGATGGGAGGAGGCCACCGGGACGACGCTCCTCCCCGGCGGGCTCACCCCGGAGGAGGGCGAGCGGGCGGAGCGGCTCCGGGCCCGGTTCGCCGGTGCGGCATGGACCTGGCATAAGTAGCCGCCTTGCTCCTCGTCCGGGGCCGGTCGTAAGATACCGCCCTGCGCTTACGCGAACGTCCGTCCGGGAGAAGTGGTCACATGGGAAGAGCATCCAGGCTGGGATGGGTGGCGGCGGCGCTCCTGCTCGCCGCGTGCGGAGGGGGTGACACGGGCGGCGGCGGCGCGGGAGGGGACGCCGGGTCGCCGCAGCAGGGGGGGACCGCCGTGGTCGGCGTCCGCTCGGACTTCGGCGGCTTCAACCCGGTGACCAACAGCGCCGCGGTCACCGACGACATCATCAAGCACATGCTGTTCACCCCTCTCGTCCAGTACGACGAGAAGCTGAACGTCCAGCCCTACCTGGCCGAGTCGTGGGAGCTCACCGACACGGCCGTCACGTTCCGGCTCCGCGACGACGTGACCTGGCACGACGGGCGCCCGGTCACGGCGGAGGACGTGAAGTTCACCTTCGACCTCGCCAAGAACCCGGAGAGCGCGGCCGGCATCGTGGGCGCGTACCTCCCCATGGTGAAGTCGGCGACGGTGGTCGACCCGCGGACCATCCGCTTCGGCTTCGTCGCGCCGCACGCGTCGCCGCTGGAGGGCTTCTGGTGGGCGCCGGTCCCCAAGCACCTCCTGGAGGGGGTCGCCCCGAGCGAGCTGTCCCGCGCGCCCTACAACCTGAACCCGGTAGGGAGCGGACCCTTCAAGTTCGCCTCGTGGCAGCAGGGGCAGCAGCTCACCCTGGAGGCCAACCCGCAGTTCCCCGAGACGCTGGGCGGCCGGCCCAAGGTGGACCGCGTGGTCTTCCGGATCGTCCCGGAGGCCACCACCCGGATGACGGAGCTGACCAACGGGGCCATGGACGCGGACCTCTCCATCCTCCCCGCCGAGGGACAGCAGGTGAAGGAGCGGGGAGGCGGGGCGGAGATCGAGCAGTTCCCCTCCCGCGAGTTCACGTACGTGGGATGGAACAACGCGCGGGAGCCGTTCCGGGACGCCCGCGTGCGCCGGGCGCTCGCCATGTCGATCAACCGCGAGGAGATCATCCAGGCGCTGATGTTCGGGTTCGCCCAGCCGGCCGGCAGCGTGATTCCCCCCTTCAGCCCGCTGAACCCCGGCCTGGAGCCGCTCCCCTTCGACCCGGCGGCGGCGAAGCGCCTCCTGCAGGAGGCAGGGTGGCAGGACACCAACGGCGACGGGATCCTGGAGAAGGGCGGACAGCCGCTCCGCTTCACCCTGATCACCAACGCGGCGAACCAGCTCTACCAGGACATCGCCACCGTGATCCAGCGGCAGCTCCGCCAGGTGGGAGCCCAGGTGGAGATCCGCACCCTGGAGTTCCAGACCATGCTCCAGCAGCACAAGGCGCGCGAGTACGACGCCATCCTGAGCAACTGGAGCTGGGACTACTTCCGCCCCGACCCGACGCCGCTCTTCTCCTGCGCGGAGGCCCGCAAGCCCCAGTCGCCGAACCGGACCGGCTACTGCAACCCGCAGGCGGACCAGCTGGTGGAGACCGGCCTGCGCGCGTCCGACGCGGGGCGCGCCAAGCAGATCTGGACGCAGTTCTCGCAGATCGTGCAGCAGGACCAGCCGCTCACCCCGCTGTACTGGACGGAGGAGCTCATGGGGGTGGGCCCCCGCCTGCAGGGGGTGGAGACCGACGCGCGCGGCGAGCTCGTGAACGCGCCGGAGTGGTGGCTCCGCGGCGGCGGCAGGTAGCCCGGAACTCTGTGTAGGCGGATCCAGTACACGTCAGGGGCCCCACGCTCCGTGGGCGCCCCGGCGCCCGGCGGCGCCGGTGTGGGCACCCTGACGTGACTGCCATGAGAGAGCTCTTCGCGCTCCCGGTCCTCGCCTTGGCGCTGGCCGTCTCCGCCTGTGGAGGGGACGGCGGCCGCGAGGGCGGCGACGGGGACGATCCGCAGGTGCCCGAGGCGGAGCGGTACGGCGGGACCGCGGTGGCCGCGCTCGGGCAGGACGTCGCGGACATCAACCCGCTCACCTCGTCGGACTACAACTCGAACCAGCTGTCCATGTTCGTGTTGTACACGCCGGTCATCCGCTACGACGAGAGCTTCGAGCCGCAGCCCCGGCTCGCGAAGTCGTGGGAGCTGAGCCCCGATTCGACGGAGCTCACCTTCCGGCTCCGCGACGACGTCTTCTGGCACGACGGGGTCCGGACCACTGCGCACGACCTGAAGTTCGCGTACGACCTGGCCCGCAACCCCGAGACCGCGTACCCGAACGCGTCCTTCTGGACGCACTACGGCGACGCGTCCGTCCCGGACTCCTTCACCTTCCGGGTGAAGCTGGAGCCGCACGCGGAGTACCTGGACCCGTGGCGCACCTTCTTCGCGATGCCCCGGCACGTGCTGGAGGGGGTGGCGCCCTCGGAGCTGAAGAACCACCCGTTCAGCACCCGCCAGCCGCTGGGGAACGGGCCGTTCAGGTTCGTCTCGCGCCAGGCCGGCCAGAGCTGGACCTTCGAGGCGAACCCGGACTACCCGCGCGAGCTGGGAGGCCGCCCGTACCTGGACCGGCTGGTGGTCCGGGTGATCCCGGACGCGACCGCGCGCCTCACGGAGCTGCTGACGGGGCGGCTGGACTACTACGTCCAGGTCACCCCGGAGCAGACGCCGCGCATCGAGGCGTCGGACCGGGCGCGGCTGGTCACCTTCCCGCACCGCTCCTACGTGTTCATCGGCTGGAACCAGAAGCGGCCGATGTTCCAGGACGCGCGGGTGCGCCGCGCGCTGACCATGGCGATCAACAAGAAGGGGATGATCGACGGGGTCCTGTACGGGCACGGGGAGGTGGCGCACTCCTCGGTCCCCTCCATATTCTGGCAGCACGACCCCACCGCCGGGGCGGGGCTGCAGTACGATCCGGAGGCGGCGAAGCGGCTCCTCGCCGAGGCGGGGTGGCGCGACCGGAACGGGGATGGCATCGTGGAGAACGAGCGGGGCGAGCCCTTCCGCTTCACCCTGAAGACCAACCAGGGGAACCAGGAGCGGAAGGACCTGACGGAGGTCGTGCAGTCGGACCTGCGCAAGGTGGGCGTGGACGCGCAGCCGCAGCTGATGGAGTTCGGCACCCTGATCGAGCAGCTGAACACCACGCGCGACTTCGACGCGGTGGTGCTGGCCTGGGTCACGGAGTTCCGCCCGGACGACGCCGACCTGTTCCACTGCGACCGGCGCGACCGGCCGTACCAGTGGGTGGGGCACTGCAACCGGGCGACGGACCGGCTGCTGGACACGATCCCCCGGATCGTGGACCGGGCGGAGGCGAAGCCGGTGTGGAGCCGGTACCAGCAGGCGATCGCGCGGGACCAGCCGTACACCTTCCTGTACTTCCAGGAACGGCTGGTGGGGGTCTCCGAGCGGCTCCGGAACGTGGACCCGGACGCGCGGGGAGACTTCGTGGGGGTGAGCAGGTGGTGGATCCTGCCGGGCGCACGGCGCGGCAGCTAACCCGAGAAAGTCACGTCAGATGATCCGAATCGCACGGAGCTGGTTCCGGTCGGCGCTGGTCCTGGGCGCCCTTGGGGTGGGCGCCGCCTGCGGCGACCGCGGCGCGGAGGAGGGCTCCGCCGTAAAGGGCGCGGCCGGCAAGGGCTCCGAGCAGGCGGAGCGAGGCGGGACGGCGATCGTCGCGGAGCTGGCGGACGTCGACAAGCCCCACCCGATCGTGGCCGAATCGGTGCAGGATGGCGACATGGTGGACGTCATGTACATGCCCCTCCTCCGCGGCGCGTGGAGGGACGGGCGGCCGGCCTATCTCACTTCGCACGACAGTCCCATGGCGCTCGCCTGGCACTGGGAGTACGCGGGACCGGATTCCTCCGCGATCCGCTACCGGATGCGATCGGGGCTGAAGTGGTCGGACGGGGAGCCGATCACCGCCCGGGACGTGGTCTGGACTTATGACATGATCCGCGATCCGCGCGTGGCGTCTCCGCGCCAGGACTACGTCAGCCAGCTCGACTCGGTGGTGGCGGAGAACGACTCGACGGTCACCTTCCACTTCAAGCGGCGCTACCCGGAGATGCTCCACCACTCCGGCATCCCGATCGCTCCCCGTCACGCGTACGAAGGCTCGGACCCCTCGCAGCTCCGCACGCACCGACGGCTGCTCAGCCCCGAGAACGGCAACATGGTCGTGAGCGGCCCCTTCATGGTGGGGAGCTGGCGGAGGGGCCAGGAGCTGACACTCGTCCCGAACCCGCACTTTCCCGTCCGCCCGCACCTGGACCGGATCGTCCGTCGCGTGGTCCCGGAGACGACGACCCGCGTGGTGGAGCTGCAGACCGGGAAGGTGGACTTCGCGCGACCGATCCCGGCGGACCAGGTGCCGCAGATCCGGGCGCAGACACCGAACGTGCGTTTCGAGCAGGAGGAGAAGCGGTACTACGACTACATCGCGTACAACCCGCGGGCGTTCGACGCCTTCGCTGACCCGGAGATCCGGCGGGCGCTGGGGCTTGCCATCGACGTTCCCGGGCTGATCCGGGCGCTGCAGATGGAGGAGATCGCCGTCCCCGCGGCGGGGCCCTACTCTCCGATCTTCTCGCAGCTGTACGATCCGCAGCGCAATCCGCCGCTCCCGTACGACCCGGAGCAGGCCAGGCGGATTCTGGAGGCGAAGGGGTGGCGCGACACGAACGGGGACGGGATCCGGGAGAAGGACGGGAAGCCGTTCCGCTTCACGCTGCTGACCAACTCCGGCAACCAGCGCAGGTCGGACATCCAGCAGGTCGTGCAGCAGCAGTGGAAGCAGATCGGCGTGGACGCCCGGCTCCAGCAGATGGAGTTCAACACGTTCATGGACCGGCTCACCAACAAGAAGTTCGAGGCGGCGGTGGGCAACTGGGGCGTCGCCCTGAGCCCGGACCTCACAGAGCTCTGGGGGAGGGACGCGAAGTTCAACTTCGTGTCGTACGAGAATCCGCGGGTCACGCAACTCTTCCAGCAGGCGCTGGAGCAGCCCACAGAAGCGGCGGCGGTTCCCTACTGGAAGGCGGCCGCGGAGCAGATCTCGAACGACCAGCCCTATACCTTCCTGTTCTACTTCGACCAGCTCGACGGGGTCAACAACCGGCTCCGCGGGATCGAGGTGGATACCTACGGCGCGTACCAGAACACCTGGGAGTGGTGGATCCCCAAAGACCAGCAGCGCTCGGGACAGCGGGCAGACACCGCACGGGGTGCGGACACCGCGCGATAGCCCGGGAGCCACGGCCCTTTCGCCAGACCCGGCCCGAAGCTGTTGCAG
>DASYWD010000489.1 GCA_035936415.1 Longimicrobiaceae bacterium | reverse complement strand
GAGGGGGCCCTTCCAAGAAGGAGGGCCCCCTCGCGCGTCGCGTTCACCCGTTCGCCAGCCGCGCTTCCGCCAGCAGGTCCGCCGCGCGCTCCGGGGTGATCCCCCGCGCCTCCGCCATCCGCAGCACGGTGAGCATGGTGTCGTGGATCGCTTCCACCCGCGCCACGCCGACGGCCGGGTCCTCGCCGCGGAAGTCGCCCAGGCCCGCGATCACCCCGCCGCCGTTCGCGACGTAGTCCGGCGCGTAGAGGATCCCCCGCTCCACGAGCGCGTCGCCATGGCGGGGCTCCAGGAGCTGGTTGTTGGCCCCGCCGCAGACGATCCCCGCCGCCAGCCGCGGAATGGTGGCGTCGTTCAGGACGCCCCCCAGCGCGCAGGGGGCGAACACGTCGGCCGGGACGGCGTAGACGGCGTCCGGGGCGACGGTCTCCGCCCCGCACTCCGCCGCCACCCGCTCCGCACGCGCGGGGTCCACGTCCGCCACGGTCAGCCGGGCGCCTGCGTCCCGGAGCAGGAGCGCCAGGTGCCGGCCCACGTTCCCGCACCCCTGCAGCGCCACGGCGAGCCCGGCCAGCTCCGCGCTCCCGCGGCGGTGGAGCACCGCCGCCTGCATCGCGCGGAAGACGCCGCGGGCGGTGTGCGGCGAGGGGTCGCCCAGGCGGTGCGCCAGCCCGCCGACGTGCGGCGTCTCCTCCGCGATCCAGGCCATGTCCTCGGGGCCGGTCCCCACGTCCTCGCCCGTGCTGAAGCTCCCCCCGAACGCCGCGACGAAACGCCCGTGCGCCCGGAAGAGCGCCCGCCGGTCCGCGATGGTCTCCGGCGCCAGGATGACCGCCTTCCCCCCGCCCGCATCCAGCCCTGCCACCGCGTTCTTGTACGTCATCCCCCGCGACAGGCGGAGCGCGTCCGTGAGCGCCTCCTCGCGCGAGCCGTAGCGCCAGAGCCGGGTGCCGCCCACCGCCGGACCCAGCGCGGTGCTGTGCACGGCGACTATGGCGCGGTACCCCGCGTCTGGCTCCTCGGCGTAGGCGACCCGCTCGTAGCCGGTGACAGGGATCTCCTCGATGCGCACGTACGGACCTCCGTTCAGGCATGGCATGCCCCCGCGCCCTGCGGAGGTGCCGTAGAATGCGGGCCGGGAGCGCGGCCGGAAAGGCTTCCCGGACGGGACAGTCACAAGCCCCTTGCGCGCGCCGCAGTAAGCGCGCATAGGTAATGACAGATGATGGAGGCGATTCGAAGCGACGTAGCGCTGCGGCTGCCGTCTCGTCCAGCCCCCACTCACCAGGAGGTCGTATGCGGCGCCTAGCAACACTGTCCGTTGCGGTCCTGTCCCTCGCCACCGCCGGGTGCGGCGACACACCGGTTCAGCCGGGAACGGAGCGGGCCGCGCCCGTCGTGCGCTCGACTGCGGGGACGCTCTCGGTGTCCATCTCCAGCCAGCCGGCGGAGTACGCCAGCCCGGGGATGTACGTGGGGGTGAACGCCGCGGTCGGCGGCGGGAGCGGCACCTACCACTACCGCTGGACCGCCGAGTGGGAGGTGGGGCGGACGACCCTGGCCGAAGGATGGGGCGTGAGCGGGGCATCCCACACCTTCCCGGACGTCTCCTACGTCATCTACGAGGTGGAGGTGTACGACACCTGGGGGAACACCGGGTACGCCTACCACATCGTGCGGCGCCAGTCCAGCGGCGGTGGTACTGGAGGCGGAGGAGGCGGGGGTGGGGGTGGGGGCGGTGGCGGACTCTGCGACCCGAACTGCGAGATCCAGTGACGGGGAGCGGCGCCCCGCCGCAACATGAAAACGGCTCCGGGAGGCTGGCCGCTCCCGGAGCCGTTCCGCGTCCGGCGTTCCTGTCTACACCCCCGCCGGCTCCGCCGTCCGCACCAGCCCGGCCGTGCGCTCCTGGATGGACTTCACCTCGCGCCGGCCGGCCCAGAGCGCCACGATGGCGTCCGCTGCCGCGGACGCCGCGGACATGGTGGTGATGTACGGCACCCCGTGCGCGATGGCGGCCCGGCGCGTGGCGTAGTCGTCGTACTGCGACTCCTTCCCCAGGGGGGTGTTGACGAGCAGCGCCACCTCGCCGGAGATGATCCGGTCGGCCATGTTGGGGCGGCCCTCGTTGACCTTGAACACCTGCTCGCAGGGGATTCCGCGGGCCCGGAGGTAGCGCGCCGTCCCGCCCGTGGCCGCGATGCGAAAGCCCATGTCGTGCAGCCGCCGGACGATGGGCGTCACCGTGGGCTTGTCCGGGTCGTTCACCGTGACGATCACCGTCCCTTCGCGCGGCAGCTCCATCCCGGCCGAGATCTGCGCCTTGGCGAAGGCCATCCCGAACGAGTCGTCGAAGCCCATGGCCTCGCCCGTGGAGCGCATCTCCGGCCCCAGGAGCGGGTCCACCCCGGGCATCTTGTTGAAGGGGAACACGGACTCCTTCACCGCCACACCCCCCACCGGGATCTCTTCCGGGAGGGCGAAGTCCGCCAGCTTCTCCCCCGCCATGAGCCGCGCCGCGATCCGGGCGATGGGCACCCCCGTGGCCTTGGAGACGAAGGGCACCGTACGAGAGGCCCGCGGGTTCACCTCGATCACGTAGACGGTCCCCTGGAACACGGCGTACTGCACGTTGATGAGCCCCACCACGCCCAGCTCCAGGGCGAAGCGGCGGGTGTGCTCGCGCATCTCCGCGATCTCCCGGTCGCCCAGGAGGTACGGGGGAAGGACGCAGGCCGAGTCGCCGGAGTGGATCCCGGCCTCCTCGATGTGCTGCATCAGCCCGCCGATCACCACCGTCTCGCCGTCGCAGAGGGCGTCCACGTCGGCCTCGAAGGCGTCCTCCAGGAAGCGGTCGATGAGCACCGGCCGCTCGTGCGACACCTCCACCGCGCGGGCGAAGTAGCCGCGCAGCGAGGGCTCGTCGTAGACGATCTCCATCCCCCGCCCCCCCAGCACGTACGAGGGGCGCACCAGCACCGGGTAGCCGATGCGGGACGCGATCTCCACGGCCTGGTCGGCGGCGACCGCCGTGCCGTTGGGCGGCTGCTGCACCCCCAGGCGGCGCGCCAGCTCCTCGAATCGCTCGCGGTCCTCGGCGGCGTCGATGGAATCCACCGGCGTCCCCCAGATGGGCACCCCGGCATCCTCCAGCCCCTGCGCCAGCTTGAGCGGGGTCTGCCCGCCGAGCTGCACGATGACGCCCTCCGGCTGCTCCAACCGGACGATCTCCAGCACGTCCTCCAGCGTCAGCGGCTCGAAGTACAGCTTGTCGGAGATGTCGAAGTCGGTGGAGTTGGTCTCCGGGTTGGAGTTGACCATGATGGTCTCGAACCCGGCCTCGCGCAGCGCCAGGGCGGCCTGGACGCAGCAGTAGTCGAACTCCACCCCCTGCCCGATGCGGATGGGCCCGGAGCCCAGGATCACCACCTTGCGCCGGTCGGAGCGGACGGACTCGTTCTCGTCGGCGTAGGTGGAGTACAGGTACGGGGTCCGCGCCGGGAACTCGCCGGCACAGGTGTCCACCATGTTGTAGACGGGGTGGACGCCCAGGCCCCAGCGGCGCTCGCGGGCGGCGGCCTCGCTCTCGCCGCGGATGCGGGCGAGCTGCGCGTCGGAGAAGCCCAGCCGCTTCATCCGCCGCAGCTCGCCGGGGGTGACCTCCGGCAGCTCGGCGTAGCCGCGCTCGGCGTCCACCAGGTCGCGGAGCTGCGCCAGGAACCAGGGGTCGATCCCGGTGGCACCGGCGATCTCCTCCAGCGGCATCCCGGCCTCCATCGCGCGCTTGACCTGGAAGGGGCGCTCGGGGGTGGGGCGGCGCAGGGCGCGGCGCAGCGACTCGGGGGTGTCGTCCGGGAGCCGGTCGTCGGCCAGGGTCTTCCCCGCCTCCCACCCGGGGCGGCCGATCTCCAGCGCGCGGATGGCCTTCTGCCACGCCTGCCGGAAGGTGCGGCCGATGGCCATGCTCTCGCCCACGGCCTTCATCTGCACGCCCAGCGTGGGGTCCGCGGCCGGGAACTTCTCGAAGGCGAAGCGGGGGAACTTCACCACCACGTAGTCCAGCGTCGGCTCGAAGGAGGCCGGCGTGGTCCCGGTGATGGCGTTGGGGAGCTCGTCCAGTGTGTAGCCCACGGCCAGCTTGGCGCCGATGCGGGCGATTGGGTAGCCGGTCGCCTTGGAGGCGAGGGCGGAGGAGCGGGACACCCGGGGGTTCATCTCCACCACCAGCAGCTCGCCGTTGGCGGGGTTGACGGCGAACTGGACGTTGCAGCCGCCGGCCTCCACGCCGATCTCGCGGATGATGGCGATGGCGGCGTCGCGCATCCGCTGGTACTCGACGTCGGTGAGCGTCTGCGCCGGCGCCACGGTGATGGAGTCGCCGGTGTGGACGCCCATGGGGTCGAAGTTCTCGATGGAGCAGATGATGACGACGTTGTCGGCGCCGTCGCGCATCACCTCCAGCTCGAACTCCTTCCACCCGATGACGCTGCGGTCGATCAGCACCTCGCTCACGGGAGACAGCTCGATCCCGCGCCGCACCTGCTCCTCGAACTCCTCGCGGTTGTAGGCGATGCCGCCGCCGGTGCCGCCCAGGGTGAAGCTGGGGCGGATGATGGCGGGGTAGCCGGTGTCCTCCACGATCCGGAGCGCGTCCTCCCACGACCGGGCGAAGCCGCCGTGCGGCAGCTTCAGCCCGATGCGGCGCATGGCCTTGGCGAACTCGCTCCGGTCCTCGGCCATGCGGATGGCGCGCGCGTTGGCGCCGATCAGCTCCACGCCGTGCCGCGCCAGCACCCCGCTGTCGTGCAGCTCCAGCGCCACGTTGAGCGCGGTCTGCCCGCCCATCGTCGGGAGGACGGCGTCGGGCTTCTCCTTCGCGATCACCCGCTCCACCCACTCGGGGGTGATGGGCTCGATGTAGGTGGCGTCGGCCAGGTCGGGGTCCGTCATGATCGTGGCCGGGTTGCTGTTGACCAGGATCACGCGGTACCCCTCCTCGCGCAGCGCGCGGACGGCCTGCGTGCCGCTGTAGTCGAACTCGGCGGCCTGCCCGATCACGATGGGGCCGGAGCCGAGGATCAGGATGCTCTGTAGGTCGGTGCGCTTGGGCATCTATCCACCGTCGGGGCGCGGGGTTCTCGGGCGCGTGCGCGTGCGCCGGTCCCTCCTGCGGGGGAGGGGCCGGCGCGGATCGGGCTGTCGGTTGTCGTCGGGAGGGGAATATAGGACGCGGGGGCGGGCGGGGAAAGAACCCGTGCTCCCCCACTTCACATGCGATGATCGCGCGAGTCGTACACCGCGCGCTCGTGCCTGCTGCCGCTCTTGAAAGCCCGAAGGGTCCGGCGTAGCTTCCGGAGCACCTGCCGACGCTCCGCGCACCATCTTTTCCGCGGAGCCCCACTCCCGATCCCGACCCGACCATGAACCCGCTCTCCCGCGCCCTCGTCCTGGGTCTGGCGCTCGCCGCCACCGCCTGCGCCTCCTCGCCCGGCAACGTCGCCCGGCCCGCGAACGCCAGCGCGGCCCGCGGCAGCAGCTCCAACGTGATCACGCACGAGGAAATCGTCGCCACCGGGGCCGCCAACGCCCTGGAGATCGTCCGGTCGCTGCGTCCCGCGTGGCTGCGGACGCGCGGGAGCCAGAGCCTGCGCCGCGATGACGACGACAACCTCGTGGTGTACCTCAACAACGCCCGGCTCGGGCCGCCCGCTGCCCTCCAGCAGGTGGCCGCCGCCGACGTGGGTACCATCCGCTTCTTCAACGCCGCCGCGGCCAACTACCGCTTCGGACCGGGACACAGCCACGGCGCCATCCAGGTGATCAGCGAGGGGGCCGATCCGTCGCGGATCCGCTGAGCCCGGAGCTGCATCCGCCCGGGCACGACGAGGGGGAGGCCACGCGGCCTCCCCCTCGTTCTTTTCTCCCCGCGCACCGATCAGCGGGAAATCTGGCGGGAAACGCCACCCGGCAGCATCTTGGGGGCGTCGGACCTTCCCCACCTCCCTCCCGCAGAAAACCATGAGCGTCCAGCCCCTCGTCGCGGCCGCCGGGCCCGCGAACGCCGATGCCACCCCCCCGGCAGGCCTCCCCGAGCCCGCCGGAGCCCCCCGCCGCGCCCACGGCACGCTTGGCGCCATCGCCCTGGCGCTCTCGGGCGGAGGGTACCGCGCCGCGGGGTTCCACCTGGGGGTGCTGCGCCTGCTGGAGCGCGTGGGGCTGCTGGGCGACGTGGTGGCGCTCTCCACCGTGTCGGGGGGCACCATCTTCGGCGCTGCGTGGGTGAAGAGCCTGCTGGACGGAAAGTCCTTCGGGGACTTCGCGGCGGGCTTCGCCGCGTTCCTGCGGCGCACCAACGTGATCCGCGACGCGCTGGCGGGGCTGGCCTCCTCCCGCGGTCACGGGCACCCGTCGTCCCCCTCGCTGATCCGCGCGGCGGCCGGCGTGTACGCCTCCCCGGACTTCCTGGGGGAGCGCCGCCTGGGAGAGGTGCTGGAGAGCCCCGCCCTCCCCCTGGACGAGGTGATCTTCAACAGCACCGAGTTCCGCAGCGGGGTGGACTTCCGCTTCCGCCGCAGCGCCAACCCGCGCGCCATGATCGGCAACGGCAACTTCCCCGTCCCGCGCGAAGCGGCGGCGCGGGCCCGCCTGGCGGACGTGGTCGCCGCATCGTCGTGCTTTCCCAGCGCCTTCGAGCCCTTCGTCTTTCCGCAGCAGTTCCGCTGGCCGGCAGACTTTCCCCTCCCCGAGGTGCAGACCGCGCTGGCGAGGGCCGGGTGGCCGGAGGGCGCGTGGAAAGCCGGGCTGCCGCTGATGGACGGCGGCGTCTACGACAACCAGGGCGTGGGGAGCGTGCTCCTCTCCTACCGCGAGGCCGCGGACGCGCCGCTGCTGCTGGTGTGCGACACCAGCCCCCCGGACCCGGACCTCTACCCGCCGCCTCCGGCCGGCCGCCGCGGCTTCCTGACGCTGGGAGCCGCGCGCGTGGCGGGGTGGCTCGTCTTCATCGCCGCGGTGCTGTCGGCGGGGGCGGTGGCCTTCGCGGCGTGGACGGACCCGGACCGCTCCATCCTGTGGCGCGTCCTCGTCTACGGCGTCCCGCTCCTGCTCTCGGTGGTGGTTGCCGGGGGGATGCTCTGGATGCGGGGGCTGGTACGGCAGGCGAGAGAGGTGCTGCGGGAAAAGGTCCAGGTGCGCGACGCCTGGGCCGACCTGCAGCGGCTCACCGTCCGCGAGGCCCTGCACATGCTGGAGGTCCGGGTGGGGTCGCTCGTGGCGCTGGCCTCCAGCGTCTTCATGAAGCGCGTCCGCCAGCTGGTGTACGGTACCGCCTTCACCGACGACGCCTTCAAGAACCGCCTCGCGCCTGCCCTGATCTACTCGCTCACCCGCGGGTCGAGCCTCTTCGCGACGCATCCCTGGCTGAGGCCCGGCCCCGGGCTGCAGGAGCTCGCGAGGCGCGCCAGCTCCGTCCCCACCGCGCTCTGGCTCACCGACGACGCCGAGCTGGACACCCTGGCCGACGCAGGCGAGGCCACCGCCTGCTTCACCCTCCTGAAGTTCGTGCTCCGCGACGCGGACGGCCGCCTGGCCGCGGGCGATGCGGCCCGCGCCGACCTGCTGGAGCGCCTCCGGCGCGAGTGGGCAGAGATCGGCCGCCGCGCCGGAGACACCGGGGCCAGCTTGGCGGGTGTGTGATGCGCCCGGAGTTTGGCCGATGTGGCACGAAGCAGCTAGATGTTTGCCCCGCAAGCGTTTGAGCACGTTTCGCACCCCTTGACGAACGGCCGTCCTCGGCGTACGGTTAATGCACGCATAAGGCCGGACACGCTCCGGAGCCACGTGCGCCCTGGACTCGCTGTACTTCTCCCGTTAAAAAGGCAGAGCCACGGCTTCTGAGCCGGCGCCTGGCGCCGGCTCGCCCGCGCTCCGCCCCGCTCGCCAGTCCGGTTCGGAGGTCGTCCCATCCTCCTTGGCCGAAAGGCACCCCGGTCGCGAGGCCGGTCCGCAAAGCCGGGGATCTCGGTAGGATCCGAGATAGTCCAGCTGCCGAGGGAACGCTGCCGGCGCCCGCGCCGGCTCCACCCCGCCTCAGCGGAGACACGCAATGCATCACTTCCGTCTCGCCTCCTTCCTCCTGGCCGGCACCGTCGCGCTGTCGGCCTGCGCGGACGACGTCACCGCCCCGGCGGCCACGCACGCTCCCGCCGACGCGGTGTTCAGCGCCGGCTCGCCGGAGGCAGGCCGCCACCTCTTCGTCTTCACGACAAGGAGCATCCCCGCCGACTTCGGGGCCCGCGTGGCCGCCGCCGGGGGGACGATCGAGAAGGCGTTCGCGCAGCTCGGCATCGCCGCCACGCAGGGCCTCAGCCCCGAGGCCGCGGAGAGCCTGGGCGCGGCGGCCGACGTGGCCCACTGGAACCCCGAGATCCAGGTGGTCCTGGACGCGCCCGTGGGCGAGATGATCCTCGACGCCATCGAGGACGAGGTGCTGTCGGAGCCGGCGAGCCCCGGCAACCCCACCACCGCGAGCTTCTACCCCCGCCAGTGGCACCTGCGCCAGATCGGCGCGGACCGGGCGTGGGCGGCGGGCCGCCTGGGCTCGCGTAAGGTCAAGGTGGGGATCCTGGACACCGGGATCGACTACCGGCACGCGGACCTGGCCGGCCTGGTCGACCTCTCGCTCTCGAAGTCCTTCATCCCGTCGGAGAACGCTGTCGTCCAGCAGCTCTTCCCGGGCGCGCACGAGGTAGCCGACCTCCACTACCACGGCACCCACGTCGCGGCGACCGTCGCCAGCAACGCCGTCGCGGCTGCGGGCGTCACCTCCAACGTCACGCTCGTCGGCCTGAAGGTCCTGAACCGCAACGGAAGCGGCAGCACGTTCGGCACGCTCAACGCGATCGAGTACGCGGCCGACGTCGGCCTGGACGTGATCAACATGAGCCTGGGGATCCCCGTGGCGCTGCCGCGCCGCGACAACGCAGCGTTCAACGAGATGATCAACCGCGTCATGACGTACGCGCACTCCAGGGGCGTGACCGTGATCGTGGCGGCCGGCAACGAGAACATGGACCTGGACAAGCTGGGCAACGCCATCAAGGTCTACTGCACGGCCTCGACGGTGGCCTGCATCTCCGCGACGGGCCCGACCTCCCGCACCGCGGTGAACGGCCCCTGGCAGAACATCGATGCCAAGGCCAGCTACAGCAACTACGGGCGCGCCTACGTCCACGTGGCCGCCCCGGGCGGCAACGGCTCCAGCAGCGTGACCGCGGCGTGCTCCGGCTTCAGCCTCAACGTCCCGGTCTGCCGGACGGGCACCTTCGTCGTCGGCCTGAACGGCACCAGCATGGCCTCCCCGCACGCCGCCGGCCTGGCCGCGCTGATGGTGGAGAGGTACGGCCGGAAGCCGTCGGAGGTGAAGGAGGCGCTCGCCAAGTTCTCGGACGACCTGGGCCCGCTCGGCAACGACCCGGTCTACGGGAAGGGCCGCATCAACGTGGCGAAGGCGCTCGGCCTTTAAAGGCCTCCCCTCGCCGCAGGGGAACGGAACGAGGAGGGCGGCCCCCCCGCGGGGGGC
>DASYWD010000488.1 GCA_035936415.1 Longimicrobiaceae bacterium | reverse complement strand
GCCACGTACCCCACCAGGCGCCGCTCTCCGGGCTCGTCCTCCCGCGCCACCACGGCCGCCTCGCGCACGCCCGGGGCGCGGGCGAGCGCGGCTTCCACCTCGCCGGGCTCGATGCGGAAGCCGCGGATCTTGACCTGGTGGTCCATCCGCCCCAGGTACTCCAGCTCGCCGGACGCGAGCCAGCGCACCCTGTCTCCCGAGCGGTAGAGCCGCGCGCCGGGCTCCTCGCCGAACGGGTCGGGGAGGAAGCGCTCGGCCGTCAGCCCCGGCCGTCCCAGGTATCCCCGCGCAACCCCGGCTCCCCCGATGTACAGCTCCCCGGGCACCCCCGGCGGGGCTGGCCGCAGCCACGGGTCCACGACGTAGAGGCGGACGTTGGCTCCCGGCCTCCCGATCACGGGCGTGGGCGACGCCCCGCAGACGGCGCAGAGGGCCGCGTCCACGGTGCACTCCGTCGGCCCGTACAGGTTGTGGAAGCTCCGCCCCTCCGCCGAGCCCAGCCGCCGCCAGGTGGTCTCGTCGATCGCCTCGCCCGCGACCAGGAAGACGCTCGGGGGGCCGGCCGGCGCGTCCAGCAGCCCGGCGTCCAGGAGGAGGCGGAGCTGGGCGGGGGTGCAGTCGAGGACCTCGACCTCCTGCTCTCTCAGGTACGACGCGAACGCGCTTCCGTCGTAGCGGACCTCTTCCGGCACGATGTGGAGCGTGCTCCCGGCGAGGAGCCGGACGAGCTGCTTCACCGAGGTGTCGAAGGTGAACGGCCCGTTCATGCTCACGCTCGGGGGGGACTCCCCCTCAAACCGGTCGTAGACCGCGCGCTGCAGCAGCACGCCCAGGTTCACGACCGAGCGGTGCTCGACCAGCACGCCCTTGGGGGTGCCGGTCGAGCCGGAGGTGTAGATCACGTAGGCGAGGTTGTCGGGATCGGCGCCGCTGCGCACCTCCGCGGAATCTTCCCGCGCGGCCCGGCCCGCGGCCGCCGAGTCCACGCACACCGTCTCCGCGGCCGAGGGGGGGAGGCGCGGGAGGAGCCGCTCCTGGGTGAGGAGCACCGCCGCGGCCGAGTCCGCCAGCATCAGCGCCAGGCGGTCCGGCGGGTGCGCCGGGTCGAGCGGGACGTACGCGCCTCCCGCCGCGAGCACCCCCAGGATCGCGACGACCAGCTCCGTGCTCCGCTCCATGCAGATCCCCACGCGGACCTCCGGCCCCACCCCGCGCCGCCGCAGCCCGCGGGCGAGACGGCACGCCCGCTCGTGCAGCTCCGCGTAGGTCAGCCGCTCCTCCCCGTACACGACCGCCAGGGCGGTGGGGGTGCGCGCCGCCTGCAGGGCGAACAGCTCGTGGATGCACAGGTCCCGCGGATGGTCGGCCCCGGTGCGGTTCCACTCCACGAGCAGCTGCCGGCGCTCCTCGTCCGCCAGGAGCGGCACCTCCGCCAGCGCCGCTTCGGGCGCGCGGGCGATCCCGCCCAGGAGCGTGGCGAGGTGGCCCAGCATCCGCCCGACCGCGTCCCCGTCCAGGCGGCTCCGGTCGTAGCGCGCCCGCACCTGCATCCGGGCCCCCGGCGTCACCGTCAGCGTGAGCGGGAAGCTGGTCCGCGACGCGAGCTCGTCGACCTCCACCGCGAGCCCCGCCCCCCCCGCGCCGAGCACGTCCTCCACCAGGTAGTTCTCGAAGGCCAGCAGGCTGCGGAAGAGCGGCTCCCCCGGGGGCACGTCGCTCCACCGCTGCACCTCCGCCAGGGGGGCGTGCTCGTGCTCCCGGGCCGCTGCGACACGGGACTGGAGCTCCCCCAGCCACTCGGCAACCGGGAGGCCCGGGGACAGCCTGGCGCGCACCGCGATGGTGTTGACGAACATCCCCACCATCTCCTCTACCCCCTCCAGCTCCGCCGGACGGCCGGACACCGCAGTCCCGAAGACCACGTCGTCCTCCCCCGCGTAGCAGGAAAGGAGGAGCGCCCAGGCGCCCTGCGTCAGGGTGCCCAGCGTCAGCCCGTGCCTCCGCCCCAGCGAGCGCAGCCCCGCGGTGAGCACCGCCGGCAGGCGCAGCTCGGCCGTTCCCGTCCCCTCCTCGCCAGTGGCCCGCTCCGGCAGGACCGGGGTGGGGGTGCCGAACCCCGCCAGCTCCGCCCGCCAGAACGCCTGTGCCCGGTCCGGGTCCTGCGCCTCCAGCCAGTCCACGAAGTGGCGGAAGGGCCGCCTGGCGGGGAGCGCGGGGAGCTCGCCCCGCAGCCCGGCCTCGTGGCAGGCGAGCACCTCGCCGAGCACCGGGGGGGCGGACCAGCCGTCCAGCAGCAGGTGGTGGTGGGTCCAGACGAGCCGGAAGGTGTCCTCCCCCAGCCTGGCGAGCGCGACCCGCAGGAGCGGCGCGCGGGACGGATCGAAGGCGCGCGCGCGGTCCGAGCGCAGGAGCGCCGCGAGCCGCTCCTGCTGCTCGCCGGCCGGGAGCCCCCGCAGGTCAATCTCCTCCCAGGGGAGCGGCACCGAGCGGTGCACCACCTGCCGCGGCCGCTTCCCCTGCCCCCATTCGAACCCGGTCCGCAGCACCGGGTGGCGTTCGACCACGTGCTCCCAGGCGCGCCGCAGGGCGGGCGCGTCCACTCTCCCCCGCAGGGTGAGCGCGTACTGGACCAGGTAGAGGTCCGACCCGGGCGCGAGGAGGGTGTGGAAGAGCATCCCCTCCTGCATGGGGGTAAGCGGATACACATCCTCCGGCTGCGGACCGCTCATAGGGAGCACGGGTTCACGGGAAGAACCACGGGGGACCCACGGGCCGCCCCGAAACCAGCGGATGTTGGCGTGTACTAATTTCTCCCTTCCACGTACCCGACCTCAGCCGGTCGGGACCTGAGACAGCATAAGCCCACTTTCCGCACATGTCAAGACAATTTTTGCTACGACCCACATCTCGTCCCGGTGCCGCCGAGCCGACCGCCGGGAGCTCCATGGGGGAGGTCGCCGAGCTCCGCGGCCAGCCGGGCCACGGTCGGGTGCCGGAAGAGCTGCCGCGGGTCCACGGGGAGGCCGGCCTGGCGGGCGCGGACGCCAGCCGCGCGGCGGTGTCGGCTCGAGGAGGTCGGCGGCGTACTGGAGCCGCAGCGACAGCGCCCCGCCCGTCTCCCCGGCCCACAGGCACAGGTTGCAGGGGGTGGTGCGCTCGTGGATGGGAGCGGGCCCCGGGCTCCCCCACCATCACCCCGGCGATTCCCGCCTGCTCCAGCCGGTGCGGGCGGTTGAAACGAACAGCTCCCGCGCGGGAGCGCCCCGGACTGGATCGCGGAGCGGGGCGAGCCGCTCGGCGTAGCTCCGCCGGTGGGGGGGAGGTCGGCCGGAGCGTGATGCAGTTCCGCCTCGTAGAGCGCGGTGAGGTCCCCCAGCAGGATCACGTTCGACCAGAAGTCCACCACCGCGTGGTGGATCGTCAGGAGGAGCACGTCGCCGGGGGCCCCGCGGCGGAAGAGGTCGGCGCGGAAGAGCGGGGTGGCCTCATGGTCGAAGCGCCGGTGCGCGTCGGACGCCAGCCGCTCCCGCAGCGCCTCCTCCTCCCACCCCGCGGCGTCCACCTCGCGGAAGCGACCCCTTCTCGACCAGCGAGGCGTTTGCTGCCGCTGCTCTCCCGGACGGCACGCGCGCAGCCGCTCGCTCCAGCTATCGTCACATACTATGCGTGCGATCTCTGCCGAACAGCGAAAACGCTTCGGGCCCCGTTTCGCACAAGCCCGTGTGCCGCTTCGCTCGGTATTTCCACGATGAGCCGTACCCGGTCTGGGCGGCGACCGGAAGTTGCCCCACGAGCTCGGAGTTCCAGACGTACCGGATGTTGAGGAAGACCGGTAAAACAGGCCAACCCTTGCATTCCTTCGGCGCGGACGCCTATACTGCAACCCGTGGGGATGCTGCGCAGGGACCTGATCCGACCGGCCTTTGGGCAGAAATGGAAGCTCGCAGGAGTCCGGTTGATCCTGCGACGGCCGCGCCGCTGCAGGAGATGCGATGCCGCCGCCTACCCGTTCAACTTTTCGGCCCGCACCTACACCATCCCCTCGCGAGGAGCGACCAATGAGCGTTGCCAACGAAGTGGAGCAGGTCCCCGGGATCGCGCCGGAGCACGACGGCCGCGTGCAGACCGGCCGGCTGAACGGCTTTCCCGCCGCCCCCGTGGTGGTGCGCCCCGCGGAGCAGGGGCTGGTGCTGGCCGACTGGGCCGGCGAGAACCGCCCCTGGCTGGAGCGCATGATACACCAGGCCGGCGCCATCCTCCTCCGCGGCTTCGGCGTGGAAGACGTGGACGAGTTCCAGCGCTTCATGCTCTCCGCGTCCGGCGAGCTCCTCCCCTACACCTATCGCTCCTCGCCACGGACCCAGGTGAAGGGCAATGTCTTCACCTCCACCGAATACCCCGCGGACCAGCGCATCCCGTTCCACACGGAGATGTCCTACACCAGCACCTGGCCGATGAAGATCGGCTTCCTCTCGCTGATCGTGGCGGAGACCGGCGGGGAGACCCCCATCGCCGACAGCCGCCGCGTGTACGACCGGATCCCGGCGGAGATCCGGGACCGCTTCGAGCGGCTGGGCGTGATGTACGTGCGCAACTACACCCCGTGGATGGATCTCCCTTGGCAGAGCGTCTTCCAGGCCGAGACGCGCGAGGAGGTGGACGAGTTCTGCCGCGCGGCGGGGATCGAAGCCGAGTGGGTCGATGACGACCACCTGCGCACCCGCCAGGTATGTCAGGGGGTGGCCGCGCACCCCACCACCGGCGAGAAGGTGTGGATGAACCAGGCGCACCTGTTCCACGTCTCCAACCTCGACCCGGAGATGGTGGAGGTCATGGTGGAGGAGTTCGGGGAGGAGAACCTCCCCCGCAACACCTACTACGGCGACGGCTCGCCGATCGCCCCCGAGGTGTTCGCCGCCATCCGCGCGGCCTACGACGCCGAGGCACTAGTCTTCCCCTGGGAGAAGGGCGACGTGCTGCTGCTGGACAACATGCTGATGGCGCACGCGCGCTCCCCCTTTACCGGGGAGCGCAGGGTGGTGGTGGGAATGGCCGAGCCCCACGACTCCGGCTGGAGCCAGGGCTGACCGGCGCGCTCCGACCTCACCAAGTTCGCCGGAGCGGACGGGAAGAAGGGAGCCCGGGTGGCGTCGGCGCCCGCGAAGACCCGGGTCGAGTTGGAAGTATGCATCTGGTGAGAACGAGCCCCGGCGGATCCGATTCGGCCGGGGCTCGCCTGTTTCGACAGCGGCCGTAAATTAAAGGGACCCCCGTCGCACCGGCGAAAGCACGCATCGCGGGCCGCGCCCAGGGGCACCGGCTCCAGCGCCTGCGTGTTCGCCACCGCGCCCGCCGCCACTACGGGGTTGCCAACCTTCTCGAAGGTGCCCAGGCCGTAGAGCGCCTGAGCCAGGCCGTTGGGCAGCGGCTCGCCGCCCAGGTTCAGCGTCCGCACGCTCGCGGGGATGTCGTCCATGCGCAGCAACTCCGCCGCCGCGGTCGGCACCACTGGCATAGACGACCGGCTCGGCGATCCGGGCCGCGTAGAGTGGGGGAAGGGGCTGAGAGCCCCGCAGGGTGGGGTCCTGGGGCGTCGCCACATCCGGAACTTTCTCACCAACCGGCATCTCATCGGCGAGGTGAAGACCCGCGACGACAAAGCCGAGGCCGTGAGGCGTTCGGCGCAGTGGAGCCCACGCGTCGACGTCGACCTCTTCCGGAAGGTTCAGAAGGAGGTAGAGCGGAGAGAGGGCGATCCGCACAACAAGAAACGGACATCGAAGGGCACGTTCGTCCTCCGCCCCGTCTGTGCCCACTGCGGGATCGAGTACCACGGCGGTCGCAATCGGAAGGACCAGGGGAACGAGCGCACCTACGTGCACCCCACGCCCAACAAGCCCTGCATCCGGAGATCCACGAGGCCAACGTCCAGCACGGCTGTCGCGCATGGACGGTGGCCGCTCACGAGCTCAAGACCGCGATCAAGGACCTGACCCTCACGCAGCGCGCGTCCGCAAGCTACGAGGCCGAGGTTCGCTCAAGGCCGCCCGTGCGAGATGGAAAAGGCCGAGGAATTCGCCCGCTCCCGCAGCATCGCGTGGGAGCGTCTATCCCGCGTAATCAACGAGACGCGCAACCTGAGCGAGACCTGGGACCGTGTGGGACTGGAGGAGCGGCGAATCCTGCTCGACCGGGGGGTCCTGGACGTGATGATCGTTATCGAGCCTATCCCAGGGATGAAGCAGGCCAACAACAAGAGCGCTGTCGTCGCGCTTCTCAGTGCACCCGACGCCCCGAAGTACTTCGCGGTCGGCCGTCAGCTGGATAGCGCGAGCGCCAGTTCCTCGCGCACCCACTCGTCCTCCTCGACAAGAAGTCGGGAGGTCAGCAAGGCACCGGTCTCGGAGACTACCTCGGGGGGACAGCCCTCCTTGGACGCGATGCGCCCGAACGCCCACGCTGCGTGTCCGCGCACCAGCGGCTCGGCGTCGGAGAGCGCCTCCGCCAGTACCGGCACCGCCTCGGGCGAGCCCCAGTTCCCCAGCGCGACGGCCACGTTGCGCAGCAGCCCGCGCCGCTTCGCGCGCTTCACCGGCGAGCCCTTGAAGCAACGCGAGAACTCCTCCTGCGTCAGCCCCATCAACTCGATCAGCGCCGCCCCGTCCACCCCGGCGCGCGGAAGGAACGCCTGCTCGCCGGTCTCCGACGAGAAGCTGTTCCACGGACACACCTCCGGGGAGGATTGCCCGCTTCCGCGTTTCGTGATCCCGCTGGAGACGGGGAGCAGAGCCTTGCGCATGGAATGGAGATAGCCCGCCCGGCGCCCTCCGCCGGCCGTTCATCGATCCCGAGCAACACAGCCACAGTCCGGCTTGACGGTGCGCCCGCCACTCCGCAGCAGCGATCAGCGTCGCTGATCATGCCGCGGGGGAGTGGACGAGAGGGCACCCGCGAGTACGGTGGCGAGTTCACGGACGTGAGGCTCCTGGACCAGGTTGAAGTGGTCCCCGGGAACAGTCACGCTCCTCACCGTCCCGGCTGTGAGCGCCTCCCACCCTGCCGACTCCGCGGTGGCCGGTACGGCCCGGTCTTCTGCGAGCACCAGCAGCAGGTCGGACGCACAGGGCCCCGGCCGATAGGCGGCGACGGCACGCACGTTGGCACGGAAGACGGTCCACAGCCGCTCGAACCGGGCGAGCTCCAGGTCCTCCGTCACCACGGCCGCCGCCCGCGCAGCCTCCCACGCCGACCGCAGCCGCTCGGCGGGAGGAAGCGGGGCGATCTGCTCCGCTGCACGAGCGATCCGCTCCTCGGAGACCCCCAGGTGCAGCATGAAGGCTGCGAGGAGGCCCGGGTCGTCCGGGTCGAAGGAGGAGGAGGCATCGCGTGGAGCCCGGGAGTCCAGCAGCGCCAGAAGCTCGACCTCCTCCCCCGCCGCCTCGAGCATGCGCGCCATCTCGAACGCGACGAGCCCGCCCATGGACCACCCCCCCAGGCGGTACGGCCCCTTTTTCTGCACCGCGCGGAGCTGCGCCAGGTAGTCCTCCGCCATGTCCTCGACGCGGAGGTGGGGGTGCTCCTCCCCCTCCAATCCCCTGGACTGCAGGCCGTAGAAGGGTTGACGAGACCCCAGGTGCCTGGCCAGCGCGGCGTACGAAACGACGCTGCCGCCCGCGGCGTGGACGAAGAAGAGCGGCGGCTCGCTGCCGGCCGGCTGCATGAGCACCAGCGGTCCGGCCGCCGGGAGCGCAGCCTCCTCCCGCACTGCGCCGGCCAGCCGCTCCACGGTAGGCCCTGCGAGCAGCGTCGCCAGGGGGATCCGTCTGCCGGCGAGCCGCTCCACCGCGGCCAGGAGGCGCAGGGCGAGGAAGGAATGCCCCCCCAGCGCGAAGAAGTCGTCGCGCACTCCCACCGGCCGGACGCCCAGCAGCTCTTCCCAGACGCGCGCGAGCTGCAGCTCGACGACGTCGCGCGGCGCCAGGAACGTGTCCTGGACGCCCGCAGCTTCCGGCGCGGGCAGCGCCCCCCGGTCGACCTTTCCGCTGGGGGTGAGCGGAACGCTCTCCAGCACCCCCAGCGCCGACGGCACCATGTACTCCGGAAGACGCGCCTGCAGGTGCGCCCGCAGCTCCGCGGGCGAGACCTCGCCTCCCATCGGCACCACGTAGCCGACCAGCCGCTTCTCGCCCGGCACGTCCTCGCGGACGAGCACGACCGCCTCCCGCACGGCTCCGTGCTCCAGAAGCGCCGCCTCGACCTCGCCCGGCTCGATGCGGAAGCCGCGGATCTTGACCTGCTGGTCGATCCGCCCCAGGTACTCCAGCTCCCCGGCGGACGTCCAGCGCGCCCGGTCCCCGGTCCGGTACAGTCGCCCTCCGGTCCCGCCGAACGGGTCCGGGACGAAGCGCTCCGCCGTCAGCTCCGGCCGTCCCAGGTAGCCGCGCCCCACCTGCACCCCGCCGAGGTACAGCTCCCCCGGGACCCCCACCGGCGCCGGCTCACCCGCTCCGTCCAGCACGAACACGCGCGTGTTCGCCACCGGCCGGCCGATGGGCACCACGCGCCGCTCCCGCGGCTCGCACGCCCAGTACGTCACGTCCACCGCCGTCTCTGTCGGTCCGTACAGGTTGTGCAGCTCCGCGCCGGGGAGCGCCTCGCGGAAGCGCTCCGTCAGCTCGTAGGGCAGCGCCTCGCCGCTGCACATCACCCGCCGCAGCGACCCGCACCGCCCCGGCTCGCCTGCCTCCAGGAACGCCGCCAGCATGGGCGGGACGAAGTGCAGCGTCGTGACTCCCTCGCGCTCGATCAGCCCGGCGAGGTAGGCCGGGTCGCGGTGCCCCTCCGGCTTCGCCAGCACCAGGCGCGCGCCCGTGATCAGCGGCCAGAAGAACTCCCAGACCGAGACGTCGAAGCTGAAGGGCGTCTTCTGCAGCACCACGTCGTGCGGCGTTAGGGCGTACTCCGCCTGCATCCATAGCAGCCGGTTGACGATGCCGCGGTGCGCGTTCATCGCCCCCTTGGGCCTGCCGGTCGAGCCGGAGGTGTAGATGACGTACGCCAGCGCGTCCGGATCGGCCGGCGGCGGCAGGGGCTCCGCGCTCCCGGCCATGATCCGGCCGGCGTTGCGGTCCAGGCAGACGACCTGCGCGTCGTGCGCGGGGAGCCGCTCCCGCAGGCGCTCCTGCGCCAGCAGCACCGGCACGCCGGAGTCCTCTAGCATGTAGGCCAGACGCTCGGCCGGATACGACGGGTCCAGCGGCACGTAGGCGCCGCCGGCCTTGAGAACCGCCAGCAGGGCGACGACCAGCTCGGCGGAGCGCTCGGCGCAGACGCCCACGCGCGTCTCCGGGCCCACGCCCAGGCATCGCAGGTGGCGGGCGAGCCGGTCGGCGCGCGCTTCCAGGTCGGCATAGATCAGCGCCTCGCCCGAGCAGACGACCGCCACCCGGTCGGGGGTGCGCGCCGCCTGTGCCGAGACCAGCTCGTGAAGGCTGGCCGGCGGGTAGTCGGCCGCGGTCGCGTTCCAGCTCTCCAGCACCCGGGCACGCTCGGATCGCGAAAGGAGCGACACCTCCGTGAGCCGCCGCCCCGGATCGGCCACCATGCTTTCCAGCAGGACCTGCAGGTGGCCGACCATGCGCGCGACGGTCCCGGCCTCGAAGAGCGCCTCGCGGTAGACCAGCGTCCCGCCCAGCTCCTCCCCGACGTCCCCGATCGCCAGGTCCAGGTCGAACTTGGCGACCTCGGCGTCCCCGCCGAACGGCTCCATCTCCACCTCTCCCAGGCGCAGCTGGTCGTCCCGCGCACCCGCGCGGTTCAGCGCGAACACCACCTGGAACACCGGTGCGTGGGCGAGGCTGCGCTCGGTCGCCAGCTCCTCCACCAGCCGCTCGAAGGGCAGCTCCTGGTGGTCGTACGCCCCCAGAGCCGTCTCCCGCACCCGACCCAGCAGCTCGGTCCAGGTGGGATCCCCCGACAGGTCGGCGCGCAGCGCCAGCATGTTGACGAAGAAGCCGATCAGCCCCTCGGTCTCCCGCTGCGTCCGCCCCGCGATCGGCGTGCCCACGACCACGTCCGCCTGCCCCGCGTACCGCCCCAGCAGCGCCTGCCACGCCGCAAGCAGCGTCATGAACAGCGTCGTCCCTTCCCGCGCCGAGAGCGCCCGCAGCCCCCGCGACACCGCCGTCGGGACGGTGAAGCGGTGGGTCCCGCCGCGCGCGCTCTGCCCGGCGGAGCGGGGGCGGTCCGTGGGGATCTCCAGTAGCGGAGGGGCGCCGCCGAGCTGGTCCTTCCAGTATCCGACCTGCTCCGCCAGCACCCCGGCGCTGAACCATTCGCGCTGCCAGGCGGCGTAGTCGGCGTACTGGACGGGCAGCTCCGGCAGGCGCGGCTCCTCCCCGCGGCTGAAGGCGGCGTAGAGCGCCGAGACCTCGCGCACCAGCACACCGCGGCTCCATCCGTCGCTGACGACGTGGTGCATCGTGAAGAGCAGCACGTGGTCGTCGTCGGCCAGGCGCAGCAGCGTGCTACGCAGCAGCGGCCCGCGAGAGAGGTCGAAGGGCCGCAGCGCCTCGGCTTCGGCCAGCCGCACGGCCTCCGCCTCCCGCTCCGCCTCCGGCAGGCGCCGCAGGTCCAGCTCCGCCAGCGCCGCCGGGGCGGGATCGCGGACGAGCTGCACCGGCGCGCCGTCGTGCTCGGCGAAGACCGTGCGCAGCGTCTCGTGCCGCCGCACCAGCTCGTTGAGGCTGGCCCGTAGCGCACCCGCGTCCAGCCTGCCGCGCAGCCGCAGCGCGTGGGGCATGTTGTAGGCGGGGCTGTCCGGCTCCAGCTGGTTCACGTACCAGAGCCGCTGCTGCGCGAAGGAGGCGGGGAGCGGCCCCTCGCGCGGGGCCCGCTCGATCGGCGGAGCGACCGGCGTGCCGGCGCTCCGCAGCGCGTCGATGCGCCGGGCCAGCCCCGCCACGGTCGGCGCCTCGAACAGCGCCCGCAACGGCACCTCGGTCCCGAACGCCTGCCGTGCCCGCGAGACCACCTGCGTCGCGAGGAGGGAGTGGCCGCCGAGCTCGAAGAAGTCGTCCTCCGCTCCCACCATCTCCACCCCCAGCACCTCCGCCCAGATCCCGCACAACATCTCTTCCGTGGGCGTGCGCGCCGCCAGGTAATCCTCTTCCGCCGCGGCGCGCTCCGGCGCCGGCAGCGAGAGCCGGTCGGCCTTGCCGTTGGCGTTGAGCGGGAGCCGCTCCAGCGCCACGAACGCGCCCGGCACCATGAACTCCGGCAGCCGGGCGGCCAGGCGCGCCCGCAGCTGCGCCGTGGGGAGGTCGGCGCCCTCCTGCGGGACCACGTAGGCGACCAGGCGCTTCTGCCCCGGCGTGTCCTCGCGCACCGCGACGACGGCCTCGCGCACGCCCGGCTGCTCCAGGAGGACGGCCTCGATCTCGCCCGGCTCGATGCGGAAGCCGCGAATCTTGACCTGCGCGTCCATCCGCCCCAGGAACTCCAGCTCTCCGTCGCGCCGCCAGCGCACCCGGTCTCCCGTGCGGTACAGCCGCGCTCCGGGCTCCGGTGAGAACGGATCGGGGACGAAGCGTTCCGCCGTCAGCTCCGGACGCCCCAGGTACCCTCGCGCCGCCCCGTCGCCGCCCACGTACAGCTCCCCCGGCACTCCCACCGGGACGGGGCTCCCGTGCGCGTCCAGCACGCGGGCGCGCACCCGGTCGATCGGCCGGCCGATTGAGGGCACCGCGGCACCCCCGATGGAAACCTCGCCCGAGGTGGAGACCACCGTCCCCTCCGTCGGCCCGTAGTTGTTCACCAGGGCGAAGGGGAGCCCGGCGCGCGGACGGACCCGCAGCGCGTCGCCGCCGGTGAGCAGCGCCCGCAGCGCCGTCTCCCGCGGCCAGGGGAGCGCGAGCAGCCCCTCCGCCAGCGGCGTGGGAACGAAGCAGAGGGTGATCCTCCGGTCCAGCAGGAACGCCTGCAGCGACTCGGGGGCGAGCCGGTCCTCCTCCGGGAGAGGGTGGAGCGCGGCGCCGTGCGCCAGGTACGGCCACGTCTCCCACACCGCCGCGTCGAAGCTCGGGGAGGCCACCTGCGTGGCGCGGTCGCCCGGGACCACGCCGAAGGCCCGGACGTGCCAGGCGACCAGGTGCGCGAGCGCGCCGTGCGAGACCATCACCCCCTTGGGCGTCCCAGTGGAGCCGGAGGTGTAGATCACGTAGGCCAGGCTCTCGGGCGCCAGGGCGACGGCAGGTGCCGTGTCGATGCCGGCTCCCTCCATCGCGGCATCGAGGCAGACGGCCTCCGCCCCCTCCGGGAGGCGGGCCCGGAACGCCTCGCTGGTGACCACCAGCCGGGCGCCGGAGTCGCGGACCATGAAGGCCAGGCGCTCGACGGGATAGGCGGGGTCCAGCGGGAGGTAGGC
>DASYWD010000487.1 GCA_035936415.1 Longimicrobiaceae bacterium | reverse complement strand
GCCGCATTCCGCCGCGAGGCGGACGGCGAGGAGCGGGAGGACGGCGCGGGCGTCGTGTCCCTGGACGGCTGGCGCAGGCGCGGCCGGCGGCGGCGGTCGAGGGTGGATGCGCGGCGCGGCCGGGGCGCACGGAGGGGGAGGGCGGCGTAGGGGAGTGCGGGAGTGCGAGAGTGCGCCCCCGCCGGGGAGATCCCGGTGGGGGCGCCGTCTGTAGCTGCAGGCTGTTGCCTGTTCCCTGCGGTTTAGAGCGGGTCCCGCGTGCGTCGGCAGCTCCGGCGGACCCCCTCCCCCGGCCCCTCCCCGCAGGGGGGAGGGGAGCACGACAAAGGGGCTCCTCGACCCTCTCCCCCTTGCGGGGAGAGGGTCGAGGAGCGCCGGGTGAGGGGGTCTTTCCGTCCCCGGGCAGCTAGAAGTTGCGGCGGGTGCGGAGGTCCCAGTCGTAGCCGAACCGCATGTTGTCCTCCAGCGGATCGCGCGGCACCTCCGGGAACGGCCGGTAGCCGCCGCGCGAGGTGTGGGTCCCGCCGATGGTGTTGTAGCGGTGCAGGTAGTCCTGGTTGTCGCCGATCCGGCCGATGCGGTCGCCGCCGTACGGGTTGTAGTTGCGCTCGGTTCCGCGGTACGGGCGGTCGTAGGTGTAGTCCCGGTTGTAGCTGGCGGTCACCCGGTTGGAGTACCCGCCCGGCGCGGCGCGGGGATACGCGAAGTCCTGGTTGCCCCATGCACGGGGCCGGGCGCCCGGCCCGGTGGGCCAGGTCGTCTCGCGGTAGCCCCGGAGGCCGTAGTCGTAGTTGCGGTCGTAGCGTGCCATGGCGTGTCCGTGTGGTTGCAGGTCCCTTCCGGCGCGCGGCGCGGCCCGCGCCTACCGGGGGCCCGAACCCTGCAAGGCGTGTTCCCGCGGCGGGTTAGATGGCCGCGGCGCCGCGTGGGTGGCCGCGGGCGCCCTCGCGTCCAGAACCGGAGGCTCCGTTGGCAAACCTCAACGAACTGTTCCGCGAGTACGAGGCACGGCACTACCCGCCCACGCGGCGGCTGGACCTCCAGGGCGAGGGGCCGGCCACCGCGCGCGACCGCGTGCTCCGCTGGATCCAGATGCATGCGCACGAGCACCCGGGCACGGAGCTGCTGCTGGTGCTGGAGCGGGGGCGGAGGACGGAGGCGGCGCGCAAGAGCCCGGTGCGGCTGGCGGTGGAAGGACTGCTGCGGGAGCTGACGGGGAAGCTGGTGCAGTGGTGGCAGCCCTTCGGGCCGGGGACGATCGCGGTGCGGATCTCCGGCGACCCGGCGATGTTCGCCCCCGCGCCGCCCCCGAAGCAGGCGGTGGGCGACGGGCGCACCCCGGAGACCGCGGGCGCCGCCTACCTCCCGCCCGAAGCGGACATCCCGGACGAGCTGCTCCCCCTGGCCCGCCGCGCCGCGGAGCTGCGGCGCACGCGCGAGGGACAGGCGGTGTCGCTGCTGGAGGTGGTGCTGCGCGGCGTGTGGATCGAGGCGCAGGCGCACGCCATGGACGAGCGTGCCACCTTCGAGGAAGCGCTCCGCCGCATCGTGGCCGACGAGGAGGAGAAGGCGTACGCGGACGACGAGTGGGGGTGATGGGCCTTCGTGGCGACGGCCGCCGCCCGCCGGCGTCAGACGCCGACGGGCTCCGGTACGGGACGCGGCTCCGGGAGCGGCGGCGCGAGCACCCGTTCCGCCGGCTTCGGGGCCGCCCACAGCAGCACCGCCAGGGTGAGCACCCCGAGCACGGTGAGCGGGATCGCGAAGAAGGAGTGGATCGGGATCAGCGGGGCCACGACGGCGAGCACGGCCACGGTCACGCGGATCCCCTCTCGGCGGGATGCGGGATCCGCGCTGCCCAGACCGAGCCCCGCCCGCAGCACCCGGGCTCCGCAGCCGACGACCAGGGCACCCAGGAGCAGGAGCGCGTAGGCGCGGAAGTCGTACGGGAAGGCGGCGCCGTCGTATCCGCGCCCGACGTACAGGCGGGAGAGCACGTCCAGGCAGTGGGCCGTCATCATCACCGTGAGGACCAGCCCGTAGAAGCCCACCCACATCGCGGTGAAGAACCGCCGGCCGCGCACGCCGCGCCGCCAGAGGAGAGCGCCGAGGGCGGGGGTGCCGAGGGCGATTGCGAGCAGCACCGCGATGTCCGGCAGGGGCATGGGAGTGCGTTGGCCCGGGGGTGTGAAGGGGCGCGGCGCCAGCCGTGGCGCCGCGTTGGGAGGATACGGGGAGCCCGGCCGCGGAGTTTCAGCAGGTACGCTCAGACGCCGAACTGCCGCAGGTGGTGTTCCGTGTGCCGGTAGGCCCAGCGCTGCCAGTCGCGCACCGACATCGTCCCGAAGAACCCGTGCGCGGGAACCAGGCTCCCCGGAGCGGCCGCGGCGATCCCCTCCAGCCCCTCGACCGCCCTCGCCAGGTCCTTCGCGAAATCCGTCGGCCGGGTGCCCGCGGCCTTCGGATCGTTGGACGGCGCGGCCCGCCAGCCGTGGGGCCAGGGCACGGGGGCCCACAGCCCGAGCCACCTCACCAGGCGGCGCTGGCGCACGGGCGAGGGAGGATGCTTCGGCCGGGTGCCGAGGACCATGGCCGTGGTGTCGCCCAGGTGACAGAGCATCTCGTGCGCGGTCAGCGTTCCCCAGCGTCGCTCGCTGTCGCTGCGCAGCCTCCCCAGGCGCTCCACCAGCGAGCGCAGCACGCGCGGATCCGCCACGGTCTTCATCGGCGGGACACGAACGTGGTCGCACCCTCAGGGGCCGAACGTGATCGGCATGGTGACCAGCACGGGCACGGAGTGGCCCTCGAACATCCCCGGCCGGAAGCGGAACAGGCCGGCGATTCGCACGGCCTCCGCGTCCACGGCGCTCAGGCCGGACGACCGGAGGATCTCCGCCTGCTCGGCCCGCCCTTCGGTATTTATGAGGAACTTCAGCATCGCGGTCCTTGTCTCTCCCGAGAGCTCCGCGCGGTGCTTTCGGCTGAAGTCATCGATCAACCGGTTGATCGATGACGTGTTGGTTACTTGCGGGGGGCTCTCGGTCGGCCGGGTGAGTACCGCTCTGCTACCCGTCGTGAGCGCGAGCATGATGCCGCGGTCCGCCGTGTCCGCCGGGAGCATGCGGAGGCTCGACCGCACCGCCTCGAGCAGTCCGGGGCGGACCTCCGGGGATACCCGGGACTCCGTCATGACCCCCACCGAATCGGGCTCGCCGGAGTTGGAGAAGTAGACGTTGATCACCGCGCGCTTCCCGGTCGGCAGGGCGGGGAGCGCCCCGAGCTTCGCCACCAGCCCCGCCGAGTCGACGGCCTCAGAGATCCCGAGGGGCCGACGCTCCTGCGCGGCCGCCGTGGTGCCTCCGAGGAGGAGGAGAGCGAGGGCGATGAAGCCCAGCGGATGAGATCGCATTCAGGGATCGAAGGGAGAGGGATACACCGAGAGAGCGCATTCGTCAGAATGCCCGGAGCTCGTACGAAGATGCAGCGGGCCCCGTCGGAACGCCAGGCAGCTGCGAGGGCGGGCGGCCGACGATGCCGGGCTTCCGGCCCACGTCCTGCGTCAGACGCCGACCTCGATCCGCCGACCGGGGCGGACGGATGCACCGAGACCGAGGAGCTGGCAGATGACGTTCACCGAGACCGCTCTCCTGGCCTCCATCGACGAGACGCTCGCGTCGATCAAGGCGGCGCTCGTGGCCGCGGAGGACCCCGAGCAGACCGCGGAGGCGCGCACGGAGCTCGCGGCCAGGGCCGCGGCCGACAGCGCGCGACTGGTGATGGAGGCCGATCCCTCCGACTGGCCCGGAGTCGACCCGGCGATCCTCGACGCCGTCCGGGGCATCGAGCAGCCCGCGCACCAGGGAGACCTGGAGGAGATGCGGAGGCGGCTCGCCCGCGCCCGCGAGATGCTCGGGGGGCCCTCCGCGTGAGCACGGCTCGTGGACGGACCACTTTCGAGAGGAGATGGGCGAATGTCGACGCCTGACCTGCGGGTCGTCGAATCGGCTCCCCTGCCGTACCTGCTCTCGGTCCCGGCCTCGCGCGGGGACGATCCCGCCCCGCTCCCCCTGCTCTGCTTCCTGCACGGGTACGACGAGGCGGCTCCCGTGGAGATCCGCAGCGGGGTGGCCCGCCACGGCCCCCTGCGCCCGGGGAGCTCGGCCCGTGCCCTGGAGGGCTTCATCGTGGTGGCCCCGCAGCTCCCTCGCGCCGGGGACCTCTGGCACCGCCACGCCAAGGACGTCCGCGAGATCGTGGAGCAGCTCCGGGCCGCGCACCCGATGGACCCGGAGCGGATGTACCTGACCGGGTTCAGCTTCGGCGGGAACGGCGTCTTCGACCTGGCGCTGCTGCAGCCCGGGACGTGGGCCGCGCTCTGGCCAGTGGACCCCACGCGGGTCCCGTCGCGGGACCCGGAGCGCCCGGTGTGGCTCTCGGTGGGGGAGATCGCCCGGCGCGGCACGGCCGCCTTCGTCCGGGCGCTGGGGCTGGAGCCGGTGGTCGGGGAGCCCGCGGGCGACCGCCTGTACCTGGACGAGGGGCAGGACCACGTGGGCTCGGCCACCGTCGCCTACCGGGACGACCGGATCTACGACTGGCTGCTCTCCAGGCGGCTCGGATGAGCCGCCGGAGAGAGCCGGGAGCCGGGCCGCCCTACCCGTGCGGCTGCCGCTCGTGGTTGAGCATCCAGTGTACGCCGAAGCGGTCGACGAACATGGCGAAGCGCGCGCCCCAGAAGGCGTCGTGCGGAGCCATGACCTCCTGCCCTCCCTCCGAGAGCGCCGGGTAGAGCGTCTCGACCTCCTCGTCGCTGTCGAGGAAGAAGTTCAGGTGGATGTCGGTGCCCTGCTGGTACGGCGTCCCGGGCATGGTGTCCGAGGCCATCAGCATCGTCGGGCCGCGTACCAGCCGCGCGTGGAGCACCCGCTCCTCGGCGCCCGGAGTCGAATCGAACCCCCCGTCGGCGAAGGTCATGACGTGCAGCTCGCCCCCGAGGCACCGCTGGTAGAAGGTCATGGCCTCGCGGCAGCTCCCGTCGAAGTTGAGGTAGGGCGTGATCTCTCTCATGGCTGGCTCCGGAAGGGGTGAAGGTGGGTACCGCCGACCCGCATGTGTCCCGCTCACTGCGTGCTGCGTCAGCCGGCGAGCGTGTCGAGGTATCCGCACAGCGCCTCGCCCGCCCGCGTCATCAGCGCCTCGTCCTGCGAGTACTTCCCGGTGCCCCAGATCCCCATCTGCGACACTACGATCAGCGCCGCCGCGCCTCCGGGGTCCACGTCCGACCTGACCTTCCCCCGGCGTGCACCGTCGGCGAGCGCCTCCGCGAAGGTGGCCCGCCAGGCGGCGTAGAGCGTCTCGATCCGGGTGCGGAACCCCTCGTCGAGCGGCGACATCTCCTGCGCCAGGTTGTTGAGCGGGCATCCCTGCACCCAGGCGCCGCTCTCGACGTCCTCGCGGATGAACCGGCGGAATGCGTGCTTCAGGTCCGCGACGGGGTCGGCCGAGCCGGTGAGCGGGTCGAGCCAGCGCTGCCGGAGCAGGGGCTCGATGACCTCGTCCACGACCGCGTAGCCGAGGTCCTGCTTCCCGGCGAAGTGGTGGAAGAGGGCGCCCTTGGTGACGCCGGCGGTTTCCACGATGTGGTTCAGGCTGCCGCCCTGGAAGCCGTTGCGGTAGAACTCCACGAAGGCGGCTTCCAGGATCTTCTGCCGGGTGGCGTCGGGGCGGCGGGGGGTGGCTGCGCTCATCATGGTTCACATGATACAGACCGGTCGGTATGTTAGTCAAGGATCTTCTTCTCCTGGTTCGGTGGAGTGCTCTCTAGCAGCCCGCGTCCGTCGCGCGACTCAGGGGCGGACGACGATGTCGGTCACGTCCGGCTGCCGGTTGTACCACCGGGCCAGGCGCTCGATCTCGTTGGGTGGGTCCCGCCTGGACCGGGTGCGCGTCCCATCGAACTCGAACGAGCCGCCCCAGTAGAGGTCGGCCACGATGGGGGCGGGCTTCCCGGTGAGGGTGCGGGGATCGTACGGCCTGCTGCTCTCCAGCCGGATGCGGCGGCGCTCGCCCGGCTGGAGCGGCGCCTGCCCCCTGCCCGCCAGGTACGTGACCCGGCTCCGGGGCCCCTCCTCGTCCCAGGACGTGCGAAAGGCGGCGACCACGCGGTACTCGGTAACCGGCCGCTCGCCGACGTTCTCGAACTCCGCCACCACGGCCGGGGTCGGACCGGGCACCGGCTCGGTCCCGATCAGCTCGACCTCGGGCGCGTTCAGGGAGCCCCGGTCCGCGAGGTCGAAGCCGGTCCGGCGCTTCACCTCGTCCCGGAGCGGACCCTCGTACACCCACCCGGGCATGTAGCCGGCACGCCAGAGGAGGACCGCCCCGAGCATGGGGAGGAAGAGAGCGAAGCCGCGCCAGTACGACTGCCGTCTTCTCATCGTGACTGCCCGGTTCGGGTGTCGGTCGGCCTCCGGCGGGAACAGCCTGCAGGGCGGCACGTCCGGAGCTACGTGCCCGGATCGGTGAGAGCCTCGCGGATCAGCGCTTCGGCGCGGTCGGGACCGGCGCGGCCGATGGGGGAGAACTTCTTCCCCTTGATCTCGTTGTAGGAGATGAAGAAGTGCTCGATCTCGCCCAGCAGGCTCTCCCCAAGCTGATCGAGCGTGCGGACGTGCCGATGGTTGTGCGATTCCGTGGAGACCGCGATCAGGCGGTCGTTGCGGACGGTCTCGCCCTCCTCCGTCTGCTCGGCCTCGATCGCGCCGAGGAGGCGCGCGGGAATGCGGCAGCCCGCGAACGCCGTGTCGTCCAGGAGCAGGAGGACGTCGAGCGGGTCGCCGTCCTCGCCCTTCGTGCCGGGTAGAAAGCCGAAGTCGTAGGGGAAGACCGCGCCCGCCGGGAGCACCCCGCTCAGGCTGAAGAGCCCGGTGGCCTCCTCGTACTTGTACTTGTGCCGGCTCCCCCGGGGCGTCTCCACGATGGCGTTGTAGCTGCCGCTCTCCTCGTCGCGAGGAGGAAGCCGGGAGATCGGGTTCCACACCGGCGGCTGGTCGGGCATTCGGCGCTCCAGGCTCAGGGGCAGCTCTGATCGGGCCCGCTCCGACCGCAAGGAGTGCGCCCCCTGGAACCGGCCCGCCGCCCTACCGCACGTGCCGCTCGAACCACTCCAGGATCCGGAGCATGTGGTCCACCCGGTGCGCCGGCTCGCCCGAGCGCGTCAGCTCGTGCCCTTCGCGCGGGTAGCGCACCATCTCCACCGGCTTCTCAAGCGCCATCAGCGCCCGGTACATCGCGTCCGCCCCGGCCAGCGTGGTGCGGTAGTCCACCTCGCCGTGCAGCATCAGCAGGGGGGTGCGGACGTTCTCCACGTAGGTGATGGGCGACTGTTCGCGCACGATCTGCGGATCCTCCCACGGGCGCACCCCGAACTCCCCCTCGAACAGCTCGAAGGTGTTGGAGGCGCCCCACCAGATCCCCAGGTCGTACACCCCGCGCTGCGCCACCGCGGCGTCGAATCGCTCCGGCGCCTCTTTGGCGATGATCCAGCTCGTCAGGTAGCCGGCGTAGCTCCCGCCGGTGACCGCCTGCCGCTGCGGGTCCGCCAGCCCGCGGGCGAGCACGCTGTCCGCGCCCACGAGCACGTCGCGCGCGGGGGGCGTCCCCCAGTTGCGATGGATGCTCTGCAGCCCCTCGGCGCCGTAGCCGCCCGAGCCGCGCGGGTTGGAGAAGAAGACGGTGTACCCGGCGCCCGCCAGCGTCTGGTACTCCAGCCACATGGTGGCCTCCCCCGGCCCCCACATGGAGTGCGGGCCGCCGTGGATCTCCACCGCCAGCGGCGGGCGCGAGCCCTCCCGGAAGCCCAGGGGGCGGACGATCCACCCCTGGATCCGGCGCCCGTCGAACGAGGGATACCAGATCTCCTCGTAGTCGCCCACGTACACCCGCGCCAGGAGCGAGTCGTTCAGCGCCGTCAGGCGCCGCTCGCGCGACCCATCCGCGCGCGCCGCGTACACGTCGCTGGGGCGCTGCGGGTGCATCTGCGCCCAGGCGACCGTGCCGCCCGCCACGTCGAACGAGGTGACGCCCCGCGGGCCGGACACCACCCGGCGCGGGTCGATCCGGTCCAGGCGGGTGCGGTAGAGCGGCACCGCGCCCTCCGACTGCACTGTGAAGTACAGCCATCCGTCGTCCGTCAGCGCGAACGAGGAGACGCCGCGGTCCAGCGCCGCGGTCACGCTGCGGCGCTCCGTGCCGTCGGCGCGCATCGCCACCAGCTCCGAGTTGACCGCGGTGCGGAACACGGTGTCGTACGGCTGCCGCTGGTACACGATCCAGCGGCCGTCCGCGGAGAAGCGCGGGTTGGTGGCGGTGAAGCGCGGCTCCGCGATCCGGCGCGGCGTCCCCCCGGCGGCGGGGATCACGAACACGTCCGAGTCGTCCTCGAAGTCGGGGTGGCGCCCCTCCGGCGGCTGGGTGGCGGCGTACGCCAGGGAGCGCCCGTCCGGCGACCACGACGGCGCGCCCGCGGGGAAGGCGGTGGCGGTGAGCCGCAGCGGCTTCGCCCCGGGGCGCGCCTCCACCACGTAGAGCTGCGCCCAGCGCTCCTCCGCCAGCGCCGTCTCGCCCAGGTGGTTGCGGCGCGTGACGCGGCGCGGGCCCCCGGGGCCCTCGTTCTCCTCCAGCTTGGCGCGGATGGCCGCCAGCGCGGCGGCGCGGTCGCGATGGATGTTCCGCATGGCGGCGGCGTCCACGCGGGCGCTGTCCCGCCGTGCGCCCGCGTCCCCTGCCAGCTCCTCCGGCGTGAGCGACGAGGTGAAGGCGATGCGGTCGCCCCCCGGCGACCAGGCCGGGTTCGCGGCGCCGGTCTTCAGGTCGGTGAGGGCCCACGCCTCGCCGCCCTCGGCGAGGGGGAGCACCCACACCTGCGCCTTCCCGCCCGCGCGCGCGGAGGTGAAGGCCAGGAACCGCCCGTCCGGCGAGAAGGCGGGGTCGCCGAAGTTGGCGCTCTCGGTCCACGTCAGCCGCCGCGCGCCGGAGCCATCCGCGTTCGCGATCCACAGGTCGCGCTTGTAGCGGTTCTCCGCCGAGTCGGCGCGGGTGACGACGTACGCCACCCGCCGCCCGTCCGGGGACACGGCGACGCCCGAAGCGGTCCGCAGGTGGTACAGGTCCAGCGCGGTGAGCGGGCGCGGCTCCTGGGCCGCGGCGGCGGCCGGGGCGGACGCGGCGAATACGGCGCCCAGGCAGAGCGGCGCCAGGGCGCGGAGGGCGCGCGGGGTCATGTGCGTGGGGTCGGGGTGGACGTCGGCGGCGGGGCCGGTCAGGCGCGGCGGCGCAGGTTCTCCAGCGTGAGAACCACAGCGTCCTCCGGCTCGGCGTACAGCAGGTCCACCAGCGTGGTCTGGTCGCGCGTGGCCGAGGGGACCTCGTGGCAGCGGCGGCAGCGCGCCTCGTAGCTCTCCGCGCCGCCCACCTGGATGGTGGGGGCCTCGTACGGCGCCGGCTCGCCGTCGACCAGCCGCTGGTTGCGGGTGGCCGGGCCGCCGCAGCGCACGCAGATGGCGTGCAGCTTGTCCACCGTCTCGGCGATGGAGAGGATGCGCGCGATGGGCCCGAACGGCTCGCCGCGGAAGTCCATGTCGATCCCCGCCGCGATCACCCGCATCCCCCGGTCGGCCAGGAGCGAGAGCACCTCCACGATCCCCTCGTCGAGGAACTGCACCTCGTCCACCGCGATCACCTGCGTGTCGCGGTGCACCTTCTCCAGCATCTCGGTGCTGGAGCGCACGGGGATCGCCTCGACCCCGGAGCCGTCGTGCGAGCTGATGGTGCGGACCCCGTCGTAGCGGTCGTCCAGCGCGGACTTGAACACCTGGACGCGGCGCCGGGCGATCAGGGCGCGCCGGACGCGGCGGATCAGCTCCTCCGACTTGCCGCTGAACATGCTTCCGGTGACCACCTCGATCCAGCCCTGGCCGTCGCCGTGGTACAGCGCGATGTCTCTCACGGATCGCCTGCGGGGAAACACATGGGGAGGGTCCGGGCGGAGGCGGGCCGCCCGGCTGCGGGACGCAGAATCATACCCCCCGGCGACGGGTCGGACAAGCAGGGGCCGGGGAAACGCATGGCGCCGCCGCGGACGGCGGCGCGTCAGTCGCTGCGGCGCTTGGTCCGGCGCTCCAGCACCACCTCTTCCGCCACGATCATGTAGCGGATCACCCGCTCGCGCGCCTCGGGGAAGGCCTCCTGCCGGTCGCGGAAGCGGTCGTTGGAGACCACGCTGGCGTCCAGCTCGCGCGCGAAGGACAGGAGGAAGTAGTCGGCGTCGGTCCCGGCGGGGGCCTGGCGGATCTTCCCGGCCTCCACCAGCTCCTCGTAGCCGACGGAGTCGTCGATCTGGTGGCGGAGGGAGGCGTCGGCCACCACGATGGGCTCCATCCCCTCCTCGATCAGCTTGCGGCAGACCAGGGCGATGTTCTCCAGGCGGGCCTTCTCCCCCTCGCTGGAGTGGGCCACGTTGGAAGCGTCCACCAGCGCGATGGTGGGCTCGGTGCCGTCGGAGCTCGGGTTCGGTTGGTCGGGCATCGTTCGTCGCGATCCGGTGTTGCCGGCCAGGGACGGCCGGGGGTGGATCTTTTCGCGTGATCCAGCAGTGCACACGCGGTGCCAGACGGCGGAAGGCGCGGCGGCGCGGCGACACGCCGGGACGCTACAGCTTCTCCCGAAGCCACTCCGCGGCGTAGTGTATGGCGGCGGGGGGGAGGTAGTGCCCCGCCGGGTACCACCGCAGCTCCTTGGGCTCGCCGGCCGCAGCGAAGAGCCGCTCCGCCTGGTCGGGGCGCACGGTGCGGTCGTCGCGGCCGTGCACCATGAGCAGGGGCCGCGGCGCCAGCTTCCGCACGGCGCGGAGCGGGTCGGCCACGGTGCGGGCGACCGTGGCGAGCGGCGTCCCGGCCGGGAGGTCGCCCCCCGCGGCCAGCACCACGGCGCGCACCTTCGGCTCGCCGGCCGCCATCCCCACGGCCAGGAACGAGCCCAGGGAGTACCCCGCCACCCCCAGCCGCGCCGCGTCCACCTCCTTCCGCGCGCCCAGGTAGCGCACCGCCAGCCCCGCCTCCTTCAGCGCCGTCCTCCAGAGCCGCACCACCGCCAGCGGGTTCCGCGCCGACTGCGCCTGCAGCGGGTCGCTCCGGTCGCCGTGCAGCGGGAGGTCTACCGCCAGGCTGGCGACCCCCTCCTCCAGCAGCGCGCGGCCCACGTTGTCGGCCATGTGCTCCTTGCGCGACGAGTACCCGTGCAGGAGGAGGACCCCCGGGGCGGGCTCGGCGGCGTCCGGCAGGAGGAGGATCGCGGGGACGGAGTCGCCCCCCTCCTCACGGAAGTCGAGGACGACGCGCCGCCCGCCCTGGACCCGCGTCTCGGAGCGGGTGGTCTGCACGATCCGGATCTTCGTAGCCATACGGCGGCGCGCGGCAAGAACGCTGCCCGCGGCGCCGAAATTCGCTCTCCGCCCCCGCTTGCGGTTTGCCTGAACCCCTGCGGAATGCGGCCCTCCCGCGCCCCGCGGGCTCCTCCTCGCGTTCGGTAAATCTTTGCAGGGCAATAGCTTGCGAAATGCGCCGCGTCGGGCATGGCGCTCGCCCTTGGGGGAGCCGTCGCGGGGCGGGCCGTCCGGCCGCTCCGCGACGGACGC
>DASYWD010000486.1 GCA_035936415.1 Longimicrobiaceae bacterium | reverse complement strand
CGGCGAGGCTGCTCTGGCCGCGGGGCACGGAGGCGGGCCCGGGATCGCGCCTCCGGCTGGCGCGCCGCCGCTTCACGCGCCCGGCCGCCTGGAGCGCGGCGCTCGCGGCGGGGCTGGTCCTGACCCTGGGCGGGTTCGTCTTCTACAATACGAACGTGCTGAACGAGTACCGCCCCTCCGCCGAGGGAGCGGAGCGGCGCGCCGAGTACGAGCGGCGCTACGGGCGGTACGCCGCGGTCCCGCAGCCCCGGGTAACGGGGACCCGGCTGCACGTGGAGATCCATCCCGAGCGGCGGGAGGTGGAGGTGCGCGGCACCTACCGGCTCGTAAACCGGGGAACGGTGCCGATCGACTCCGTGCACGTGGCCACCGACAGGGACGTCACGACCGGAGCCGTGGCGTTCAGCCGGGCGGCCACCCGCGTGCTCGCCGACGCGGAGCTCGGCCACGAGATCCACGCGCTCGCGCAGCCGCTCCGGCCCGGCGACTCGCTGGAGATGCGCTTCGCGGTGCGCTTCGCGCCGCGGGGATTCCCGAACCACGGGATCGACGCCTCCGTGGCGGAGAACGGCACCCACTTCGAGGTCGGGGACTGGCTGCCCGCCATCGGCTACCAGCGGAGCCGCGAGCTCGCCGGCGCGGGGGACCGCAGGGTGCATGGGCTCGCCCCGCGGCCGGCCGCTCGCTCCCTCCACGACGCCGCGGCGCGGTGGGAGGTGGCCCGCGACGAGCGGATCGCGGTGCAGGCAGTGGTCGGCACCGCCCTCGACCAGACGGCGGTCGCACCCGGCACCCTGCGCCGGACGTGGACGGAGAACGGGCGGCGCTACTTCCACTACGCCACCGACGCCCCGATCCCGAACCGCTACGCCATCTCCTCCGCCCGCTACGCGGTGCACGAGGCGCAGTGGACGAACCCTTCGGCGGGGGCGGGGGAGACCGTGCGGATCCAGGTCCTCCACCACCCCGGGCATGCCTGGAACCTGGACCGCATGGTCCGGAGCGTCCAGGCCTCGCTGGACTACTTCACGCGGGAGTTCGGCCCGTACCCGCACCGGCAGGTCCGGCTCGTGGAGGCCCCCAACCCCGGGATCGGCCTGCGGGCCCACCCGATCAACATCCGGTACTGGGAGGGCTTCTCCCTGCTCAACCCGGAAGACGACCACCGGAAGATCGACTTCCCCTTCGCCGTGGTGGCGCACGAGATGGCACACCAGTGGTGGGGGAACCAGCTCGTCCCCGCGGACGTCGAGGGGGCCGCGCTCCTTTCGGAGAGCCTGGCCTGGTACGGCGCGCTCGGGGTGGTGGAGGAGACCTACGGCCGGGAGCACCTGCGGCGGATCCTGGACCTGTTCCGCGAGTCCTACCTGACCCCCCGCGAGCGCGCCGGCGTCCCGCTGCTCCGGGCCAGCGACTGGTTCCAGGCCTACCGCAAGGGACCCTTCTCGATGTACGCGCTGCGCGAGTACGTCGGCGAGGAGCGGGTGAACACCGCGCTGCGGCGCCTGCTGGAGAAGCACGGCTCGGGGGCGCCTCCGCTGGCGACGTCTCTCGACCTCTACCGGGAACTCCAGGCGGTCACGCCGGACTCGCTGCGATACCTGCTGCACGACCTCTTCGAGGCGAACACGTACTGGGAGCTCGCGGCGGAACGGGCCACGGCGGAGCAGACGGAAGCGGGCACCTGGCGGGTGACGCTCGACGTGCGGGCGCGCAAGGTGACCGTCGACACCGCGGGCGTGGAGACCGAAGTCCCCATGGACGACCTCGTCGAAGTGGGCGTCTTCGCGGCCGGCAGGGGCGGAGGGCGCGGCGAGCCGCTGTACCTGCGCATGCACCGCGTCGGTTCCGGCGAGCAGCGCATCACCGTGACGGTGCCGCGGGAGCCGGCCCGGGCGGGGATCGACCCGCGCAGCCTCCTGATCGAGGTGAAGACCGGCGACAACGTGGAGGACGTAGGGCGCGCCGGGGCGCTGCCACGTCGCGGGCGGGGATCGATCCGTACACAGGCTGATCCAGCGGCTCCCCAGAGACAACCTCGTGGACTCGGATGAGGCGGCGCGGGCAGAGGCGGCCGGGCCGCTGCAATGCGCGGATCACCTATGGAGGGACAGCTCGCCTGTGGGCAGTTCCCGGGTAAGAGCGGGCTCGGCTATGTGTATCCGCGCAGCAGCGAAGTACCGCCGTCTCGGCAGCGAATCGCCGAGAATCCGTTGTACTCGAGCGCTGCGATGAACCTGGGTGCTGTCGCCCGGGTTCAGCTTTGGGGCCAGGAGGACGGACGGACAGGCGTCGTCGTGCATCCCGGAGGTATCGGGGTGGGGCTTTGCCGAGTCCCAAGTGGGTTCTCCTGACCGATCAGGCCGAAGGTAGAGCAGCAAATTAACGGCGCAAGGCGAGTACTCCACACGCCCAGGGTGGACACTCGTATTGGTGAGCGTCACCGTCGTGAGGAGACGACCCGTGCCTAGAGAATCAATCCGCCGGGTCTCTGCCTTGAAGTCCAGATCCTCCGGTCGAAGGATTGGAAATTGAGGTGGCCGTACCGGGTAGACGCGGGGAGGATCATGGCGCGCCTGCGGGGCAGGCTGCCGCTCCGTGGAGCACGAGAATGCAGCCACGATGACCCACATCCAGAAAATCACTCCGGGTGATCCGTTTCTCCTGTTCATTGTCTCTGAGACCCGCATTCCGGGCTACATTCCTCCTAGTGGCTGGCACTAAAGTAGTTCCTGGACCGGCGAGCTGGCGAGGTGAACCGCTCCGGGATTGCCGGAGGATCTTGCTCTTGCTACGGAATTTGGTTGTACCGCGTGTGACCGGAGTTCGGAGGCTCCTCCTCTACCGGTCATCTGAAGCGGCGGAGGGACTGCATAGGCTCACGCAGAGGAAACGGAGGAAGCAGAGACTCTCCGGTCTTCCCGGCTCCCTCCCCGATTTTCCCGGATTCCGTATGAGGTCGAGGCTGATGGGTCGCGGGAACTCTGATTCGCCTCAGACTCCGCTGGATCGGACGAACGCGGGTGGCTACCTACGCGTCTTTCATTCGTCGGGTCTGCCCCGGCGAACGTGGCGAAGTCGGGGAGCGCCTTCGACCTCCCGATCGCCGTCGGCATCCTCGCCGGGACGGGACAGGTGGCCGCCAACGGCGAGCTGCGGCCGGTGCGCGGCGCCCTCTCCATCGCGGTGGCGGCGCGGGACGCCCGGCTGCGCGGGCTGATCCTGCCGGAGGAGAACGTCGCCGAGGCGGGAGTCGTGGACGGGCTGGAGGTGCGCGGCGCGAAGACGCTGGGCGACGTGGTGCGGTTCCTGGAGGGCCGAGGGGAGCTGCCGGTAGCGGAGATCGACCGGGACGCGCTCTTCCGCACCTCGTCTGAGTACGACTGCGACTTCGCGGACGTGAAGGGGCAGGAGCACGCGAAGCGTGCGCTGGAGGTCGCCGCGGCCGGAGCTCACAACATCCTCGTGTCGTGTCGGAAACCCCTGCAACGGAACCTTGGAAGAGGGTCAAGGAATTGCAGGTCGGTTGGCCGCTCCGTAGAGTGCGTTGTGGGGCTGAGCCCTCGAAGCCGGCGGTCCCGTTCCGGCGTACTCGAGCCTGACCTGACCGGGAGGGATACCATGACGACAAGCGCGAGGTGGATCGTGATCGCAAGTGCCCTCACGTCCGCCGCGGCGTGTATCACCGGGTACACACCACCGGCTGACGCGCAGACCCCCGCCCCGCATGCGAACCCCAGCCAGGACATCGACTGGAAGGCGGTGGATGCGGCGATGGGGCGCTCCGGCTCCATGCAGTCCGGTGGCGTCTACCGGTTCGGCATGCCGCGGACCGATCTGAGCGTCACTTCCAAGGGGGTGCAGATCAAGCCATCGCTTGCCCTGGGATCTTGGATCGCCATGAAACAGTCAGGGCCGAACGAGGTGGTTGCGATGGGGGATCTCGTTCTCACCGACGACGAGCTCAATCGAGTCATCACGCGACTCCAGCGTGACGGCATCGGACAAACGGCGATCCACAAGCACCTCCTCGAGATGTCCCCCGCGATCTGGTGGACGCACGTCCACGCCCACGGGAACCCAATCCAGATCGCGCGGACGGTGCGGGAGGCGCTCGCCCTGACCGGGACGCCCGCCCAGTCGCCCGGTGGCGGGAACGCGTCGCAGGAACTGGGGATAGACACCGCGCAGATCAGCCGCATCCTCGGCCACAGCGGGCGCAACAACTCGGGCGTCTACAGCGTGAGCGTGCCGCGGGCGGAGACCGTCCGGGCGATGGGGATCGAGGTCCCCCCCTCGATGGGCCTGTCCACCGCCATCAACTTCCAGCCCACCGGTGGCGGGCGGGCCGCGATCAACGGCGACTTCGTGATGACCTCCGGCGAGATCGACCGGGTGATCTCCGCCCTCCGCGAGAACGGCATCCAGGTGGTCGCCCTTCACAATCACCTCACGGATGAGGAGCCGCGCCTCTTCTTCATGCACTTCTGGGCCAACGATGACGCAGTGAAGCTCGCGCGCGGACTCCGCGCCGCACTGGACCAGACGAACTCACGGCGGGGCGCGGCGCGCTGACGGCGCCCCGCCCGGCGATGACGGCTGAGCCGCGCCCCGGAGGCGGAGCGGAGGGAACGCCCGCGTTCGTCCTCCGAGGCGTTCGGCAGGTGAAAGCGGGTGCGCCGGTGCTGGAGGGCGTGGATCTGGAGATTCCGCAGAGGAGGGTGACGGCCCTGGTGGGTCCCTCCGGGGCCGGCAAAACGTCGCTCCTGCGCCTTCTGAACCGTCTGGATGATCCTACCGCGGGAGAGGTTCGGTACCGTGGCGATCCGATCACCGACCGCGAGATTCGCCGACTCAGGTGCGCAGTGGGCTTCGTGTTCCAGGCGCCCGTCATGTTTCCCGGCACCGTCGGCGACAACCTCCGTATGGCGGCGGAGCTCGCCGGCGAAACCGCCGATCTCGAGGCCAGGGTCCGCACGGCCATGGACCATGCCGAACTCGACTGGGCACTGGTCGATCGGGAGGGCGAGCGGCTCTCCGTGGGTCAGAAACAGCGAGCGAACATCGCCCGGGCACTCATGACCCGCCCCGAGGTGCTGCTGCTGGATGAGCCCACGTCGGCGCTCGACTCGGAGACTGCGGACCGGCTCACGGAGACGATCCGCCACCTGAGCACGGACCGGGGACTCACCGTAGTCATGGTCACGCACCGCTTGGCCGAGGCGCGGCGGGCGAGCGATTTCACCGTCGTGATGGAAGCGGGACGGGTGATCGAGGCGGGCTTGACCCCGCAGGTCTTCGTGCAGAGCGAGAACCCGAGGATCCGAGCGTTCCTCGAGAGCGGGAGGTAGCGGTGCTTGCACTCATCCAGCGGCCAGAAGTCCTGGAGCGTCCGATCACCGACGTGTCGTGGCTCGACCTGACCCTGGCGTTCGGACTCGTCCTGATCGCGATCGGCATCTCTCGCTGGCAGAAGCTCGGGTTGGGGAAGGACCTCGTGGTGGGCGCGATTCGGACGGTCCTCCAGCTCGCACTGGTGGGCTACGTCCTGGTCTACATCTTCGCGCTCGATCGCTGGTACCTGGTGATCGCGGCTCTGCTGTTCATGCTCGCGGTCGCGACGCACACGGCGGTGGATCGTCAGGAGCGATCTGATCGGGCGTTGCTCGGGATCACCGCCGCGGCGATGCTCCTCGGCTCAGGTCTCACGCTCGTCTACGTCGGTGCGGTGGTGGTCCGGATGGAGCCCTGGTACAACCCGCGCTACCTGATCCCGCTCTTCGGCATGATCGTGGGCAACGCCATGAACGCGGCCGCGCTCGCCGCGGAGCGCCTCCGGAGCGAGGTGGAGGGGCGCCGTGCGGAGATCGAAGCGTATCTGGCGCTGGGTGCCTCTGCCGAGCAGGCTTCCAGTGAGCCGGTGCGGCGCTCGCTCCTCGCGTCGCTCATCCCGACGGTGAACGGCCTCATGGTCGTGGGGCTCGTTTCCATCCCAGGGATGATGACCGGCCAGATCATCGCCGGAGCCTCCCCCCTCACCGCCTTCCGTTACCAGATCATCGTGATGTTCATGCTCGCGAGTTCAGTCGCGATCACCGCGACGCTGGTGACGCTGTGGTACCGCCGGACCTTCTTCACGGACGCCGAACAGCTCCGAGTGAGATCATGAGCGTTCCAACCTTCGATCTGAGTAACAACATGCTGATGGTGGTCCGCCCGGCTCCGGGAACACAGCCGACCGCTCTCCTCCCCGCCGTTCACCCTTCCAGCCGCCGGAAGCGCCGCATGAACCGGCGGTCGATCCAGTCCTTGAGACGCCAGACGGCGGCTCCGTGCCCAACGACGCCGCGGTAGGAGAGGAGCGCCGCGCCACTCCCCGTGTTCATCAGCGAGAGCCAGTCGCGCTGCGGCCGGTACGGCCGCGGCTCCTTCCCGGCGTGGATCCGCTCCAGGTTGCGCGCCAGCGCCTCCCCCTCGCGCACGGCGTACACTCCCGCCTTCGGCACCCAGGGGAAGCCGTCGATCGCCACGCAGTCGCCCCCGCCGAACACGCCCTCCAGACCGGGCACCGCCAGCGTCGGCCCCACGCGCAGGTAGCCACGCTCGTCCGTGGGGAGGCCGGAGTCGCGGAAGAGCGAGGGCGCCCGCGGGCCCGTCGCCCAGACCAGCAGGTCGCAGGGAAGGGCTTCGCCCCCCTCCAGCCGCACCGCATCCGGGCCGGCGGATGCGACCCGCTCGCCGGCCCGCACCTCGATGCGTCGCTCGCGCAGCAGCTCCCGGACGATGGTGCGGACGCCCCCCGGGTGCTCCTCCAGCACCTCGCCGCGCCCCTCCACGAGGGTGACCCGGTGCCGCTCGCGCCCGTTTCGCCGCGCCAGCCATGCGTCCAGGCAGAGCGCCACCTCCACCCCCGCGGTCCCGCCGCCCACGACCACGATCCGGGCGGGGCGGGCCGCCGACGCGCGCTGCAGCGCCTCCTCCGCTGCGGAGCGGAGGCCGAGGGCGCGCTGCATCGGCTTCACGGGGTGGGCG
>DASYWD010000485.1 GCA_035936415.1 Longimicrobiaceae bacterium | reverse complement strand
CGCCAGGTCGGCGAGCGCCGCGGCCGCGCGGGCGGAGAGCGGGAGGAGGACGGGCCCGTCCGGGGCGTCGGGCTCCGCCCCGCGGACCGGCGCCTCCCCCAGGACGACGTGGGCGTTGGTCCCGCCGAAGCCGAAGGAGCTCACCCCCGCCAGCGCCGCCCCGGGCTCCGCCGGCCAGGCGCCCGTCTCCGTCCGCACGCGAAGGGGGAGCCGGTCGAAGGGGATCTCCGGGTTGGGCGACTCGAAGTGCAACGAGGCCGGGAGCGTCCGCTCGCGCATGGCCAGCGCGACCTTGACGACGCCCGCGATCCCCGCCGCCGCCTCCAGGTGCCCCAGGTTGGTCTTCACCGAGCCCAGGAGGCAGGGGTGCCCGGAGGGGCGCCCCTCGCCCAGGACGGCGCCGAGCGCCGCCGCCTCGATCGGGTCGCCGAGCGGCGTCCCGGTCCCGTGCGCCTCCACGTACTGCACCTCGCCGGGGCGCACTCCCGCGCGCCGGTACGCATCGCGCAGCACCGCCTCTTGCGCCTGCCGGCTGGGGGCGGTGAGGCCGTTGCTCCGGCCGTCCTGGTTCACCGCCGTCCCGCGCACCACCGCGTACACCGGGTCGCCGTCGGCGAGGGCGCGCGAAAGCGGCTTCAGCACCACCACCCCCGCCCCCTCCGCGCGGACGTACCCGCTGGCGCGCGCGTCGAAGGCGCGGCAGCGCCCGTCCGGCGCCATGAAGCCGGCCTTGGAGAAGGTCACGGTGACGCCGGGCGAGAGGAGCAGGTTGACGCCCCCGGCCAGCGCCTGCGCGCACTCCCCGCTCCACAGGCTGCGGCAGGCCAGGTGCAGCGCCACCAGCGACGAGGAGCAGGCTGTGTCCACCGCCAGGCTGGGGCCGCGCAGGTCGAGCGCGTAGGAGAGCCGGTTGGCGGCGATGCTCAGCGCCCCGCCGGTGCCCGCGTAGGCGTCGCCGAGCGCCGGGTCGCCGAACTGGAGCTGCCCGTAGTCGCTCCCGGAGATCCCCACGAACACCCCCGTGGCGGAGCCCGCCAGGCGCTCCGGGTCCTGGCCCGCGTCCTCCAGCGCCTCCCACGCCACCTCCAGGAGGATGCGCTGCTGCGGGTCCATCCGCGCCGCCTCGCGCGGGGCGATCCCGAAGAAGGCGGCGTCGAAGCCGTCCACTGAGCGGAGGAAGCCGCCCCAGCGGGTGCTCATCTTCCCCGGCGCCTTGGGGTCCGGGTCGTAGAGGGCCTCCACGTCCCATCGCCCGGCCGGCACCTCCGAAACGGCGTCGATCCCGTCCCGCAGCACCCGCCAGAGCTCCTCCGGGCCGTCCGCCCCCGGGAAGCGGCACCCGATCCCCACGATGGCGATGGGCTCCGTCGGCGCCTCTCCCTCCCCGCGCGCGGCGGACGCGGCGGCGGGCGCCTCCGCGCCGGCCAGGTGGCGCGCCAGCCGCTCGATGGAGGGATGGTCGTAGAGGAGCGTGGGCGGGAGCGTCCGCCCCAGCCACTCCTCCAGCTCTCCCGAGAGCCCCACCGCCGCGGCCGAGTCGAGCCCGTACACCGCGAACGGCTCCCTCGGGTCCACCAGGGCGGCGGGGAGGGAGGCGCGCTCCGCCACGCGCGCGGCCAGCCAGGCGCGGACCTCGTCCTCCCCCGGCGCGCCGGGCGCGGGCGCGTCGGCGCGGTGGGCGGGGGCGGCTCCCTCCGTCCAGGCGTGCACCGCCTGCAGCGTCCCCTGCAGCCAGCGGTCGCGGCACTCGCGGCGCTGGATCTTCCCGCTGGTGGTCTTGGGGACGGCCCCCGTCTTCAGGAGGACCACCGCGTAAGGCGGGAGCTCGTGCTCCTCCGCGAGCGCGCGGCGCACCGCGTCCACCACGGGGGCGGGGTCGAGCCCCAGGGCGCGGCGCTCCAGCTCGGCCGCCACCACCAGCCGCTCCTCGCCCTCCACCTCGACGGAGAAGGCGGCGCCGCATCCGGGGCGGATCGCCGCGTGGGCGCGCTCGGCGGTCAGCTCCAGGTCCTGCGGGTAGTGGTTGCGCCCCCGGACGATCACCACGTCCTTGGCGCGCCCCGCCACGAAGAGCTCGCCCCCGTGCACGAAGCCCAGGTCGCCGGTGCGGAGGAAGGGCCCGTCCCCCGTCCCCGCCAGGTGCGCGCGGAAGGTCCGCTCCGTCTCCTCCGGCCGCTCCCAGTACCCCCCGGCCACGCTCGGCCCCGCCACCCAGATCTCCCCCACCTTTCCCGCCGGGCACTCCGCGCCCGTGTCCGGGTCGGCGATCACCACCCGCTGGCCGCCCACCACCCGCCCGCACCCCACCAGGGTCCGCCCGGCGCCCTCGTCCGCCACCACCAGCCGGCCCTGCTCCAGCGCCGCCGGGTCGAAGGCGCGCAGGAGCGGCCTCTCGGCGCCGCCGTGCCCGGAGGACACCACCAGCGTCGCCTCGGCCAGCCCGTACCCGGGGTGGAGCGCCTCGCGGCGCAGCCCGCACGGCGCGAACGCCTCGTAGAAGCGCTCCAGGGTGTCCCCGCGGACCGGCTCCGCGCCGTTGAAGGCCGCGCTCCAGCGGGACAGGTCGAGCCCCGCGCGCTGCTCCGGCGTGGTCCTGCGGACGCAGAGGTCGTACGCGAAGTTGGGCCCGCCCGAGAGCGTCGCCCCGTAGCGGGAGACGGCGTCCAGCCAGCGGAAGGGGCGCTGCAGGAATGCGGCGGGGGACATGAGGACGCAGGGAGCGCCCAGGTGGAGCGCCTCCAGCACGTTCCCGATCAGCCCCATGTCGTGGAAGAGCGGGAGCCAGCTCACCACCACCGAGCCGGTGGAGGGCTGCCCCCACCCCTCCTGGAGGAGCCGCAGGTTGTGCAGGAGGTTGCCGTGGCTCACCATCACCCCCTTGGGCAGTGCGGTGGAGCCCGACGTGTACTGCAGGAAGGCGAGGGTGTCCGGGCCGCACCCCGGGTCCGTCCAGGCGTCCGCGGCCGCGGGAGGGGCGGCGTCGGTGGCGATCCAGCGGAGGTCGCGCGCGTCCGCCGCCTCTCCGAACCAGGCGCGCAGCTCGCCCAGGAGCGCGGCGGTGGTGAGGACCACCCGGGGGCGCGCGTCGCGGAGGATGGCGAGGATGCGGGGGACGCCCCGGTCGTTGCGGGGCGGGTAGGCGGGGACGGCCACGGCGCCGCCGAAGAGGCACCCGTAGAACGCGGCGACGAAGTCCAGCCCCTGCGGGTAGAGGAGGAGCACCCGCTCCCCCGCGGCCCCGGCCTCCCGCAGCAGGGCGCCGATCCCCCGGGCCCGCCGCTCCAGCTCCGCGTACGTGACCCGCTCCGACTCGGCCTCTCCGTCGGCCAGGAAAAGGTACGAGGTCTCAGACGGGGCGTCCTCCGCGCGGGTACGCAGGAGCTCCACCAGGCTCACGGCTTCGGAACGGTTCGCCACGCTCTGCGCCTTCTCCCCGGTTCTCCCGGCTGGGCGGCGCCGTCCCGGATCGCCCGGGCGGACACCGCGTGGACGGACCGCCCGCGCGATCCGTGTCCCATTTTATACTGAGCAGGGAGTCGGGACACTCCCCCGGGCCCGCGTCGGTGGGGCCTCGGTCGGCTGGCGCGGGCCACCCGGGTGACCCGCGCGCCGGGAGAGAATATAAGACGAGGCGTGGAAAGCACGCAACCGGTGCCCGATTCTATGCGGGACCCCGCAGAAGATTGCCGCCGGAGCGGCCGCGGCTCAGAAGCCCTGTCGGGACTTCAGGTTCGCCTCCACCTCCGCCCGCGTCCGCCAGACAGGGCGAAGCTCCTTGCGCGCGAAGAGCGGGAGCTGGTCGGTGCGGTGCGGGGAGTGCCGCTGCGAGGCGTTCCCGTACGCCAGGAGTGCCCGCGCGCGCACCGGGCGCCCGAACTCGATGGCGGCCACGTACGAGTCGCCCCCGTACGCCGCAAACCGGCCGTTCTCGTCCGGTGCGGCCCAGAGCGCGCGGAACACTCCGGCGTGGTCGGGGCCGCCGTTGGCGGGGAGGTCCAGGCTGTCCCGGCGGAGGCGGTACACGTCGCCCCAGGGGACGTCCAGCGCGCCGTACGCTCCCCGCACCGCCGCGGCGGCGGCGTCCAGCGCCTCCACGGCGGC
>DASYWD010000484.1 GCA_035936415.1 Longimicrobiaceae bacterium | reverse complement strand
GTACTTGCCCAGCACGTCGCCGACGACCGTCGCGCTCTTCTTGTACGGCCGGTTCGGCGACAGCCCCGCCTCGTGCATCGCGTACAGGATGCGCCGGTGCACCGGCTTCAGCCCGTCGCGCACGTCCGGCAGCGCCCGCTGCACGATCACGCTCATCGAGTAGTCCAGGAAGGACTCCCGCATCTCCTCCTCGATCAGCCGCGGGAGCACCCGGTCCCGCTGCTTCGCCATGCTCATCTGCTCGTCTCTCTCTGGCTTGCTAGTCTGTTGCGCTGCTGGCGAGATCGTCCGTCCACGGCCGCTCCGGACGGGCGCGGACGGCTGCTCCGTAGTACCCCGCGGCGGGCGGCGGGTTCGGAAAATGTTCGGGATTCGGCACCCGCGAAAGCGGCGCGGGAGGATGCGTGCCGGGGAACGGACGGGCCCGCGACGTGCAAGGTAACGCCGCCGCCGCCGTCGGCCAAACCGCACCCCGGAGGAGAACCGCGTGTCCACCCGATCCGAAGACGCGACCCGTTCCGAAGCGCCGCCCCGCCTGGCCGTGGCGCGCGTGGTCCTGCTCGGCTACATGTGCTCCGGGAAGAGCACCGTGGGCGAGGCGCTGGCCCGCCGCCTGGAGTGGAGCTACCTGGACTTCGACGTGGAGATAGAGCGACGCGAGGACGCCACCGTGCGCGACATCATCGACGCGGCCGGGGAGGAGCACTTCCGCGGCCTGGAGGCCGCCCTCACCGCCGAGGCGGCGGAGGCGGGGCGGCTGGTGCTGGCGCCGGGCGGGGGCTGGGTCACGCGGCCGGAGTTCCTGAACACGCTGGGGCCGGGGACGCTGGCGGTGTGGCTGCAGGTGTCTCCGGAGGAGACGGTGCGGCGGCTCCGCGCTGACAACATCGACCGCCCCTTCAAGGACCACCCGGACGCGGAGGCGATGATCGCGGAGATGCTGACGGACCGGATCCCGCTCTACGAGCGTGCCGACCTGAACATCCCCGCCGACACGCGCTCGCCGGAGTCCATCGCCTTCGAGATCGAGACGCTGGTGCGGCTGCGGAACGGGCGCTAGGCGGAAGCGGGGAGGAGCGCTCTCCTTGCGCCTTCACGGGCCACGGTGCGATAATCATCCGTTCCCACCGGCGGTTCCCGCACCTCCCTCCGCATGCTTCCTCGCCTGCTCGCGCTCCTCGCAGCCGCAGTCCTCGCGCTCGGCACCCCCGCCCGCGCTCCGGCCCAGGCCGCGGCGGACACGCTCGCCGTTCCGGAGCGGGAGCGGATCGTGTCCGGGCTCGACGCCGCCATCCGCCGCTACTTCGCGCACTGGAGCGCCGTGCCGGGGCTGGACTACCCGGCGGCGTACCGGGCGTACCGGGAGCGGGCGATGGCCTCCTCCGACCGGCGGGAGTTCGACCTGGCGACCCTGGAGTTCCTGGCAGGGCTCCGCAACGGCCACACCGACTTCAACGACCGCTGGCTGTGGGAGCGCCACGGCGCCCCCTTCCCCTTCTCGCTCCGGTCCAGCGCAGGAGAGTGGCGCGTCGCGTGGAGCGGGACACCCGACCTCCAGCCGGGCGACGTCGTGGCGGCGATCGACGGCGAGCCCTTCGAGGCGTTCTTCCAGAGGCAGAAGCGCTACATCTCCGCATCGGACGAGCGGGCGGCACGCCGGCGCCTGAGCAGCCAGGACTATCTCTTCCCGGAGCGCTTCACCCTGACCCTCGGCGACGGCCGGCACGTGGCCGTGGTCCGTGAACGGCCGACGGCTCCCGCGGTGCCGGCGGCGGCAGGCCCCGCCGCGGAAGCGGTGCCGCACCGCTGGCTGGTGCAGGACAGCATCGCGTACCTCAAGGTGCCGGGCTTCGGCGACCCCAGGTACGAGGCCCGCGCCCTGGAGCTGCTGAAGACCCGCTACCGGAGCGCCCCGGCGCTCATCGTGGACCTGCGCGGCAACGGCGGGGGCTCCACGCCCTGGAAGCTCCGCAAGGCGCTCATGGGCGGGCAGGGATACCGGCGGTGGGAGGTTGAGGAAGAGAAGGTGGGGGCGCCGCTTCTCTACCGGGCGGCGGGACCGCTGGTGCTCCGCCTCTACCCGGTGCCGGCGTACCGCGGGAAGCTGGTGTTCCTGGTGGACGGCGGGTGCGCCTCGGCCTGCGAGGACCTGGTGGTGTCCTTCAAGGACAACGGCCGGGCCACGCTGGTGGGCGAGACGACGTTCGGGTCCACGGGGCAGGCGTTCCGGATGGACTTCGGCAACGGGATGACGGCCCGGATCGGCGGCCGGAGGGTTCGCCTCCCGGGCGGTGCGCCCTTCGAGGGGGTGGGGATCGCCCCGGACGTGCCGGTCGCCCCCGCCGTCCCGGGCGCGCGGGGAGACCCCGTGCTGGAGCGGGGCCTGGCCGTGCTGCGCGGTCCCGGCGGCAGCTGAGCGCGGCCACGCCGGGGCGCCTCAGCCCATGTCGTCGAGCACCTCCTCGAACTCCATCGCCATGGTGGGGTGGCTGTGGCGGGTGGCGGCGGCGATCCCCTGCCGGTACGCCTCGCGCGCCTCGTCGTCGCGCCCCAGCTCGCGGAGCGCGTGGCCCAGGCGCCCGTACGCGTTCCCCTCGTCGTCGGTGCGGGTGAGGTAGGCGCGCAGCTCCTCGATCATCTCCTCCCACCGCCCCGCACGCTCGTACTCCAGCGCCAGCCCGAAGCGCGGACGGGGATCGTCCGGGCGCTCCTGCGCCAGCTTCCTCAGCGATTCGATCCGGGTGCTGTCCACCGTGGCCTCGCCTCCCCGCGTGGTGTCGTCGCCCGCCAGGGGCCCCTCAGTAAAACCGGCGCAGCAGGCTGGCGGAGGCGACCCCCGCCACTGCCCCCAGCATCGCCGCCCCGCCGATCATGGCCGCGCGCTTGGGCTCCACCGCGGCCAGGCCGTCGCGCAGGCCGCCCAGGGCCGCCCCGTTGCCGTAGCGGACCGCGTGCCCCGGGAGCTCTTCCAGCGCCACGGTGCGGTCGCACCGCAGGCACACGGCGCGGCCCGCCGTCCGGCTGGTGCGGTTGGGGAATGCCAGCTCCCCCGCGCAGTCCGGGCACTCCGCCCCGGCGGGCTCCGGCTGCACGGCGGCGTACAGCGAGCCGCGGCTCACGCCGAGCTGCTCCGAGATCCCCTCCACCGTCTCCGCGCTGTTCCAGTAGAGGTGGTTCACGCGCTCCTGCCTCGCGTCGGCCACTTGGGTTGCGTCCATTTCGCCCTCGTCGATCATTGGGGAAGGGTCCGGGGAAGCCGGACAGACGGGTCCGGCCGCGCACAACGTGTGCCAGCAGCAGCACTTCTGCCCCGGCGCGCGGCGGCCGCCCCCGGGTCCCGGAGGCGCTCCGCACGTTGTCTCCATCCGGGCGAGTGCCTATTTTGGACACCCCGACGCACCCCGGAACAGGGCGAGAGATAAAGGGAAGCACCGGCCCTTGAGCAGAAGCGACACCATCACCGCACCTCCGCTCCCCCCGCGCTCCGCGCCGGGGGAGCGGGCGCGGAGCGGACCGGAGCGCACCATGGGGCGGTCTCCGCTCGTCATCGTGTTCCTCACCGTCTTCCTGGACCTGGTCGGGTTCGGGATCGTCATCCCGCTCCTCCCGCTGTACGCGGAGCGGTTCGGCGCCGGCCCCGTCGCCGTCACCTGGCTGGTGGCGGTCTTCTCGCTGATGCAGCTCCTGTTCGCCCCCTGGTGGGGCGCCCTCTCCGACCGCGTGGGGCGCCGCCCCGTGCTCCTGGTGGGGCTCTTCGGCTCGGCCGCCTCGTACCTCCTCTTCGGGCTGGCGGGCGGGCTCGCCACCCTCTTCCTGGGGCGCGCCCTGGCGGGGATCATGGGCGCCAACGTGGGGGTGGCGCAGGCGTACATCGCCGACGTCACGGCGCCCGAGGACCGGGCGCGGGGGATGGGGCTGATCGGCGCCGCCTTCGGGCTGGGGTTCATCTTCGGCCCGGCGATCGGGGGGCTCCTCTCCCACTTCGGGCACGCGGTGCCGTTCCTGGGCGCGGCGGCGCTGGCCGCCGTGAACGGGGCGGTGGCGCTGGTGCTCCTCCCGGAGTCGCTCCCGGCGCACCGGCGCTCGGCGAGGCCCGCGGACGCGGGCGTCCGG
>DASYWD010000483.1 GCA_035936415.1 Longimicrobiaceae bacterium | reverse complement strand
GGCTTCTGCCCCAGAACAGGAAAGCGGAGCCGAGAGGTCTCGACTCCGCTCTACCGCATTCGGGCTGCAATCTGCTTCCTCTGCCTGAGTCTCCGAACTTCGCTCCTACCTCATTTCCAAAGTTCGGGATGACTCATGCTTTTTCATGCCCGCGGTAGGCGGCGGGGCGTCCTAGTTCCGTGACGCCGTCGACGTGCCGGCCTCGTCGGACGCGCGGCCCTGGCTGTCGCCGTTCTCCCGCTCCGTGGCCGCAGGCCTCGGCGCGGAGGCGGTGCGCTTGCGCGGCTTCGCGCTGAAGTCGTACGCCTTCGGGAAGATGAAGTCACGGATGAGCTGGAGCATGGGACCTCCGGGAGGGGGGACTGAGAGGGCTGTGCAGATACATATGTAGTGCGGCGTACAGGAAGGCAAGGCTTTTGTTTTCAAGCAGTTCTGCTGCTCCTGCCCTTGCGGCGAGCCCGGCCGGCTCGCGCGTGGGGCGACGGCTATCCCCTGCCCCGGTACACGCACCCCGAGGTGCACGTCTCCCGCACGGCCACCTTGCTGAGCCCCGGGAGCTTCGGCGCCAACCGGTCCCAGATCCACCGGGCCAGCACCTCGCTCGTGGGGTTCTCCAGCCCGGGGACGTCGTTCAGGTAGCTGTGGTCGAGCTGCTCGTGGATGGGCCTGAACGCGTCCTTGATCTCCCCGAAGTCCATCACCCACCCCAGCTCGGGGTGCAACGGGCCCGCCACGTGGATCCGCACGCGGAACGAGTGGCCGTGCAGCCGCGCGCACTTGTGCCCCTCCGGGACGTTGGGGAGCCGGTGCGCCGCCTCGAAGGTGAACTCCCTGAAGATCTCCATGCTTCCCGTGTCCACCCGTTCAGGACGATGTGATGCGAGGTAACATGCGCCGGCCCCGAGCCGGCGGCAATTCCCTCGGCGGCGGTTCAGGCGAACGGTGCCGGAGACCCGGGCGCCCCCTCCGTCCTGGCACGTTTTTCCCGTTCCGCGGATTCCACGCTCCAGCACCTCGACCCCTTCGGCAAGAAACCCACGTGCACCTGATCGCGAACCTCTTCGGACGCAGGAAGCCATCCATCCAGCTCTACACCGGGCAGGAGATGCGGACGTTCCACCGGCTCGCAGGCGCCGACTTCCAGGTGGCCGTCCCCGAGACCGACCTGCAGCTCGTCGCCCAGCTGTGCAGCGCGGCGGAAAAGGCGGGGGACCCGGAGTTCAGGGAGGCGACCCTGGGGGACATCCGCAGGATCGTGGCGAAGTACCTCTGAAGGGGCGGCGCGGGTGCGCGGTGCCGGAGTCACTCGACGCTGCATCGGGTAGAGGCCGGGCACCAGCAATAGAGCCGGGGCTCTACCGGATGGAGCGACAGTTCCCGCCACCAGACGAGGAAAACAGGAGCCGCACGGGCGTAAATACGGCACCCACTACCACTTAGACAGAAGGAACAGACCCGGCACGGCGCGTGCTTTGGGAATGGACGTTCACCCGTCGTCCGTTTCCGCAGCCCTCGCTCCAGGCCATGCCCTTCAGACCATCCGACGGAGACCTGGATCCCCCGTCCGGGCTCGCAGCGGTGACGATCCGCGCCGCGTGCGACCGCGAGTTCCGCTCCTCGCTCCTGATGGATCCGCACCTGGCGATCCGCGAGTCCTTCGGGATCGTGCTTCCGCCCACGCTGCGCCTGCGCTTCGTCGAGAAGCCCGGCGACGTGGACCTGCTCGTGGTCCTGCCGGACCTGCTCGATCAGGGGCCGCTGCCACTGGGCGAGCTGGAGCGGGTCCCCGGCGGAGCGGGCTCCATCCACTGCTGCATACAGCAGTGGTCCGACGGCGTCGTTCCGGTCCAGAGCTGAGACACCTCCCGGCGCCGCGGCCCGGCCGGTCAACCCGGAAGCCCCTTCCACACGGAGCGACTCGTATGCCCGAAGCCACCCCCATCCTGCGGCCCCTGCGGCAGGTCTGCCGCGCAGTCCTGCCGATCGGGTGGATCGCCGTGGCGGCCTCCGCGGCGGGCGGACAGGAGCAGCACCCCGCCCGGCTCACGCTGGAGGACGTGGTGCGGACCACCCTGTCCGCCAGCGCCGAGGTCCGCTTCGCGGAGGCGGGCGTCCGCCGGCAGGACGGGCTGGTGCGGCAGACGCAGGGAGCCTTCGACTCCCGGGTCAGGACCACGCTCTCCGCGCAGCGTGTCGAAGACCCCGCCCAGGCGGTCGCCGCGGACGCCGGCACGACCACCCACCAGGGAATGGAGTACAGCGTCGGCCTGGACAGGCGCCTCCGCTCCGGGATCGTGCTCTCCCCGCAGGTGGCCGTCTCCCGCGCGGAGGTCCCCGGCTCCGACCTCCTCGCCCGCAACCTGGCGACGGCGAGCCTCGACGTTCTCGTCCCGCTGGGCCGAGGACGCGGCGGCGGGCTGGCGACCGCGCAGAATGTCGCGGCGCGGGGGGCCCGGGCGGCGGCCTCCGCCGAGCTCCGCCACCGCCACGCCGAGAGCGTGGCGCGATCGGTGGAGGCGTACTGGGGCTACGTGGCCGCCGTGCAGAGGGGGAAAGTGCTGCGGGAGGCGGAGACGCGCGCGGTGCGGCTGGTGGACGAGACCCGGAGGCTGGTGGACGCGGACGGGCTCCCGGCCGCCGACCTGGTGCGGGTGAGCGCCAGCCTGGCCTCCAGGCGGGCTGCGCGGGTTGCCGGGGAGCAGGGATTGACCGCCGCGCGCCAGGCGCTCGGGCTGGCCATGGGGATCCCTGCCGACTCGCTGTCCACGCTCCCCCCGCCGGCAACTCCCTTCCCCGCACCGGGCGATTCCTTGCCGGGGGCGATCCCCTCCGCACAGGCGCTGGCGGCCGAGGCGCTCCGCTCACGCGCCGACCTGGCCGCGGTGCGCCGCAGGCACGAGGCCGCTCGGACCCTGCTGCGCGGGGCGCGAAGCGAGCTGCGCCCGCAGGTGGACCTGGGCTTCAGCATGGGCTACACGGGCGTGGAGGAGGGGGCCGCGCTCGACCGGATGCTGGCCCCGCTCTCCGGCCGGAGCGGGTTCCACGCCGGGGTGAAGCTCTCCACCGGGCTCGCGCTCGGGAACCGGACCGCGGAGGGGCTGGCGCTGCAGAGCGCAGCCGACGAGCAGGACGCCGCCGGCGCGGAGCGGGAGCTCACCCGAAGGATCGCGCTGGAGGCGGAGACCGCCACGGAGACGCTCCGGCGCTCGGCGGAGGAGCTGGGGCAGACCGCCGAGGCGGTCCAGCTGCACTCGGCGGTGGTGGAGAACGAGCGCCGCAGGTTCCAGCTCGGCGGCTCCACGCTCTTCGACGTCCTCTACGCCGAGGACGGTCTGACCTCGGCCACGCTGTCCCACATCGACGGGGAGCTGCGCCACGCGACCGCGCTCGCCCGGCTGCGCTTCGCGGTCGGCGCGCCTGGAACCCCGCGGGAGTGACCCGCCCCTCTTCCCCCTTTGCACTGGAGACCGGAGATGTCGGAGCGCAGGAACATCTTCCGCGAGGTGGCGCTGGAGCGCCTCTCCTCGCCCGAGCAGCTCGACCAGATGATGCAGGTGACCACCCGGAAGGGGTGGCTCGCGCTCGCCTCGCTGGGCGGCGTGCTCGCGGCGGCGCTGGTCTGGGGGATCTTCGGGAGCATCCCCGAGCGGGTCGGCGGGGCGGGGATCCTGGTCCTCAGCGGCGGAGTGTACGAGGTGGCGTCCGAGAGCGACGGCCGCGTGGCCGAGTTCGCGGTCCAGGTGGGAGACACGATCCGTGAGGGGGAAGTGGTGGCGAGGCTCGCCCGACCCGACCTGGAGGAGCGGATCCGCCAGGCGAGGGCGCGCGTCGCGGAGCTGGACGCACGCCAGCGGCAGCTCTCCCACTTCGGGGGGCGCGACGCGGAGCTGCAGGCCGCCTTCCTGACGCAGTCGCGCTCCAGCATGCAGCAGTCCGTCGCCGCCTCCGAAGCGACGCTGAAGGCGCTACGCGACAGGGTCTCGAACGAGGAGCAGCTCGTCGCGCAGGGGCTGCTCACCCGGCAGGCCCTGCTCGCCACCGTGCAGGAGTACGAGCGAGTGAGGGAAAAGGTCCGCGGAGACCGGAGCGAAGTCGCCCAGCTGGAGGTCCGCCGGCTCCAGGCGGAGAACTCGAACCGGGAGGCGCTGCAGGAGGCCCGGTTCCGGCTGGACGAGGCGCGGCGCGAGCTGGCGCAGCTCGAGAGCGAGCGGCGTCTCACCTCCGAGCTGGTGAGCCCGTACACCGGGCGGGTCCTGGAGATCATGGCGGAGCGCGGGAGCTTCGTGGTACGGGGTCAGCCGGTCCTCAACGTGGACCTGGAGCGGAGCGGCGGCCACGGACTGGAGGCGGTGGTCTACGTCCCCTCGGTGCACGGCAAGATGGTGAAGCCGGGGATGGAGATCCAGATCGTCCCCTCCACCGTGCGGCGCGAGGAGTACGGCCACCTGGTGGGACGGGTCACCTACGTCTCCGCCTTCCCCGCCACTCGCAAGGGGATGCAGCGTGTGCTCAAGAACGAGCAGCTGGTCGGCGCCCTGTCCGGCCCGGATGCGCCTTACGAGGTGCATGCCACGCTGGTCCCCGACGTGGGGAGCGCGTCCCGCTACCGCTGGTCGTCGTCCTGGGGGCCGCCCATCGAGCTGCAGAGCGGCACCCTCGCGGAGGGCAGCATCGTGGTGCAGCGGCGCCGCCCCGTCTCCATGCTGATCCCCCAGCTTCGCAAGCAGGTCGCGCCGGGGCCGGGGAGGACCGTCGCCGCCGCCCCCCGCCGC
>DASYWD010000482.1 GCA_035936415.1 Longimicrobiaceae bacterium | reverse complement strand
GGCCCAGGCCAGCACCGCGGCCAGCGCGAGCACCGCCACCCCGGCCACCGCCCAGGGGACCAGGTTCGCGCGGGAGGCGGGGGCCGCGTCCGGGGCGGCGGCCGGGCCGCCCGCGGCGGCTCCGCACTCGTTGCAGAAGCGGGCGCCCGGCGGGAGGGCGTTCCCGCACTCGCGGCACTCGGCGTCCACGGCGACGCCGCAGCTGGAGCAGAAGCGGCCGGTGGCCGGCTTCTGGCACGAGGGACAGGTTCGGGTCATGGGTCTCCGGCGCGTGGATCGGGTGGTGGACGGGCAAATCTACGAGGGGCGCGGAGTTGCCTCAAGGGAGGTGCAGCATGGCTGCGCGTGGGCCCCTGCTCCCGGCACGCGAAATGCGCTACATAGGCCCCCCATTTTCTGGCGACATCGCAGCACGCCGCAAGGCAGAGGAACCGCATGATCCAGAGCATCGACTCCCTGCGCAGCCGCGGGGGGGAGCCCGACCAGCCCCGGGAGCCCGGGGCCGACTCCCGCCCCGAAGACCCCGTCCCAGCCCCGCTCCGCAGCCGCATACCGCGCGCCCCGGAGCCCGAGCCGGTGGAGCGCCTGATCCGCAGCCTGGCCGCGGACCACCTCCGCGAGCTCCGCGACGATGGAGTCACCCTCGATTACATGGCTCGCATGTACGGGGTCAGCGCGGAGCGGATGGAGATCGTCTGCGCCGAGCTCCTCCCCTCGCCGCCCCGCTGAAGCCGGTGATCCCGTCCCGCCGCCGGAGCCGAGTCGCCCGGCGGCGGAGGGGCTAGCGTGGAATGGCGCACCTGAAGCGACGGGGTGAGCGAAAGTCTTGCGCTCCGGGGGGTCCCGGCACATACATTCTACAAATCTCGCCGTTCACGCCTCCCGCGCCGTTCCCGACGCGAGCTACCCCCTCCGTTTCCCGCCGAGGTGCAGTGGAGCCGCAGAAAACCGTCCTGGTGGTCGACGACGACAGCGACAGCCGGAACATCTGCTCTCTTTTCCTTCAGCATCACGGCTATCGCGTGGTCGAAGCCGTGGACGGGGAGGAGGGCGTCCGCCGCGCGCGCGTGGAGCACCCGGCCCTGATCCTGATGGACGTGACGCTCCCCGTCCTGGACGGGTGGGCGGCGACGGAGCAGCTCAAGGACGACCCGGAGACGGCGTCCATCCCCGTGGTGATCCTCACCGGGCACGCCCTGGAGCGCGACCGGGCGCGGGCGCTCTCGATCGGCGAGGGGTACCTCCCCAAGCCCTGCACCCCGCGGCGCATCCTGGAAGAGGTGCAGCGGCTGATCGGCCTGGCGGCGAACTGACGTGCCTGGCTGGCCCCGGACGCACGAAGGCCCGGCGAGATTCTCGCCGGGCCTTCGTGTCCTACGCTTCTTCACCGGCTCAGTAGGCGGGATTGCCGAGCTTCTCGTTCAGCTGCGGAACGAAGCACTCCGCCGTCCCATAGGTCCCGATGAAGGGATCCGGGTGCTGGCCCTTGGGCCACTGGTCCACGCCGTAGAACCTCTTGTACCGCCGGAGGTCGCCCACCCGGTGGCCGTCCAGGAAGAAGTCGCGTCGGCGCTGGTCGCGCAGCTCGGCCTGCGGGTTCGCCGGGAGCGCGGTGAGCGCCGGCTGACCCCCAACCGCGCGGCGCTCGTTGAGGAACGCCAGCAGCTGCGCATCCGTCATCCCGCCCGCCTCGGCCACGATGTACCGCGCCTCCAGCCCCGAGGAGAAGCGGATGCTGGTGGTCTTCTGGAAGGGCACCGTGTCTCCGCTCGCCACCCAGCCGCTGAACGAAGGCGCCTGGTAGGGTCGGAAGAGCGGGGTGGCCCCGTTGTGCCCCGTCCGGGAGGTCCGGGTGTGCAGCACGCGGCGGTCGTTCAGGTTCCGGAAGGTGACGTCCACCCCGAGGTTCTGGTTCGCGCCGTTGCTGGACGCGAAGAAGATGTTCTCCAGGGCGTCCTTCGATTCGCCGTAGAAGGTCCGGAACTCGAAGCCGGCCGGCACCTGCGAAGCGAACTCGATCGCCTTCGCCTTGTTCCCCAGGTCCAGGTAGGCACGCGCCGCACCCACCCGCGCCAGGTTCAGGAGCGAGTCGGCACGCGCCGCCCTTACCCCGCCCGCCTTGGCCGTGCTGGCCGCGGCGATCGCCTGCTCGAAGCGCTTGATGCCGCGCCGGAGGATATCGTCCGAAGAAACCGCCGCCGCATCCGGCTGCAGCGGGCTCTCGCAGAAGAGCTCACCCAGCAGGACGTAGCTGTAGCCGCCGTACGCGCGCATCCGGGCCAGATCCAGGCTCTGCTCGGCGGTCGGCTGCGGGAAGAGCCTGTTGAACCGTCCGGCCAGGGTGTCGGCGGAGAAGCGCGCCTGGTGGAGGAAGGTGTAGACGCTGTGGAGCTCCGTCCGCTCCTCCTTCATGATGCGCCCGTCCCACTCACGGTAGCCCACGAAGTTGTGGCCGGTGACCATCTCGTCGCTGAACCAGCTGCTGTTCCGGGCGATGTCGTCGTAGATGTACTGAAAATCGCTCACCACGGTGCTCGCCATCAGCGAGGCGTTCACCGTGTCGCCGAGCTGTTCGTCCAGCACGGCGCCGGGGTTCTGCACGTCCAGCAGGTCGCTGCACGCCCCCAGTGCGGTGGCGAGCAGCGCGGCCGGGAGCAGCGCTGCGAGCCGGCGCTTGTAGCTCTTGTGGTTCATGGTTCTGCCGTTTGGAGGTCGCAAGGGCTTAGAAGCGGGCGCTGATGGAGGCCTGAAGGCGGCGCAGCATCGGCACCGACATGTAGTCGGAGCGGTCGACCGAGCCGAAGCCCGCCGTGTTCGCGATCCCGTTGAAGTTCACTTCCGGGTCCATCCCCAGGTAGTTGGTCCACATCGCCAGGTTGCGGCCGGAGAGCATGAAGGTCAGCTCGTCGGTGCCGAAGCCCCGGGTCAGCCGCTGCGGGATGGTGTAGGACACCGAGACCTCACGCAGCTTCACGAAGTCCGCCCTGGTCACGAAGGGGAGCGTGGAGCCGGAGGTCCGCTCCGCGTACACCTCGGGGTCCAGCGCCGGGTTCGCGCCGATCCTGGAGACGCCGTTGGAGTAGCGGATGAACTCCCCCGCGTTCCACATGTAGTTGCCGCCCTTGTAGTCGGCGAACACGTAGAAGCGGAGGTTGCCCAGGAGGGTGAGCGTGTTCGCCAGCGAGGCCTCGCGCGTGGGAGTCGACGATCCGATGTAGACGGTGTCGGTGCTCAGCAGGCCGCGGCCGTTCGCGCTCTTCTTTGTGGTGCCGTCCTCGTTGCGCTGCACCTGGATGCCGAAGTAGCTGCCCAGCGGGTAGCCCTCCCGGATCCACTGCGTGGTGGCGAAGTCGCCACGGAGCTGAGGCTCCAGGCCGCCCAGGTCCACCAGCTCGTTGCGGTTGGTGGAAAGGCCCACGCGCGCCTCCCACGTCAGGGCGCGCGACTCCACGGGAGTGCCGAAGAGCGAAAGCTCGATCCCCGAGTTCGCGATCTCGCCCGCGTTCTCCAGCCGGGTGCGGTAGCCGATGTTCCCGGGCTGGTTGAGCCCGCCGAAGCCCGACGACGGCGGCACCGGGATCGGGATCAGCGCGTCGAAGGTGCGCTTGTTGTAATAGCTGAAGTCCACGCCGGCGCGGCCGTCGAAGAGGGAGCTCTCGAACCCGAGCTCGACCTCGGAGCCGGTCTCGGCCCTGAGGTTCGGGTTGCCGTACGCCGCCGCGTGCAGGGCCGGGGTGGTCTTGCCACTGGCCTCCACCAGCGTGGCCCCGCCGTAGGTGCGGTCGGCGGAGAAGGGGGCCGGCGAGTTGCCCGCCTGGCCCCACGCGGCGCGCAGGCGGAGGTTGTCCACGCGGGGAAGCCGGAACCAGGGCTCGTCCGAGACGACGTACGAGGCGGAGAGCTTCGGGTAGATCACCGTCGAGAAGTCCTCACCGAAGGCGGAGTTGTCGTCCACCCGCAGCGCCCCGGTCAGGAAGAGCTTGTTGGAAAGACCGACCTGCTCCTGCACGAAGAAGCCGAGCGAGGTCTGCTCCGAGAGCCAGGTGTCGCCCTTGATGATCGCGGCGGTGCCGACCAGCCGCACGTCGTCCGACACCAGCCCGGTGCCGATCGCCTCCGTGTACTCGTAGCGGCGGGCGTTCAGCTGCGCGCCGAAGGAGAAGTCGGAGCTCACGTCGCCCCAGGGGAGGGTGTTGCTGATGGTGCCCGCGTAGTCGAGGGTGTAGCTGTGGCGCTCCGGCGTGAACTGGTTGATCTCGCCGCCGGCGCGGTCCACGCCGAAGGGGGGCGGAGCGGTGCCGCGCCAGATCGGGTAGAACACGGTGCCGACGCTGACGTTGTGGTCCACGCCCGCGACCAGGCGGTTCCTGAACCAGCTGAGCGGCGTCCAGTTCACGGTCGCGCCGCCGACGAAGCGGTCGGCACGCAGCTGGTTGTCATAGATGTTCGCCTCGGCCGGAGAAAGGCCCAGCCAGCCGATGCCGTAGTTCCCCTGGCGGCCGGGGACGCCGCGGATCGCGTTGCGCAGCACGCCGTTCGAGGCGTTGTCGTTGAGCGGCAGCTGCGAATGCGTACGGGCGTACGAGACGGTCACCGCCAGGTCGAGCGTGGACAGCGGGTTGACGGTGAAGTTCGCCCGGCCGCTCGTGCGCGAGTTCTCGTTGTTGTACTGGACCCCCGATTCCTGGAGCCGGTCGCCCGAGACGAAGAAGGAGTAGCGGTCCCCGCCGCCCCGCGCGCTGAGCACGTAGTTCCTCAGGTCGCCCTGGCGCAGCGCACCCGCCTCCTGCAGCAGGTTCGCACTGATCATCCGGCGCTCGTCGCCCGCGGCCAGCGTGGTGTCGACCCCGGCGCAGCCCGGGAAGGAGCCCACCGCGCCGCTCCCCGAGTTGCGGACGCGCGCGTTGGAGCAGAGCGTCCAGTTGGTGGGCGTTTCGATGGTCCAGTCGATCTGGCCGTACTCGGCCTTCGCGTTCCACTGGAGCCCCTGCTGGCCCTTGCGCCCCTTCTTGGTGATGACCTGGATCACCCCGTTGGCCGCCTCCGCTCCGTACAGGGTCGCCGCCGCGGGCCCCTTCACCACCTCGATGCTCTCGATGTCGTCGGGGTTGATGAAGTCCAGCGGGTTGCGGGACTGGCCGGAGACGGCGTACCCGCTCTGGACGTTGCTGATCCGCACCCCGTCCACGATGAAGATGGGGATCTGCGCGCCGGCCAGGGAGCTCTGTCCGCGGATGCGGATCTGCGCGGCGGTGCCGGAGGTGCCGGCGCCGGGGCTGATGCTCAGCCCCGGGGCTCGCGCCTGCAGCATCTGCGTGACGCTGGTGATGGGGGCCTTCGCGGTGAGCTCCTCCGCGGAGATGCTGTTCACCGCGTTCCCGATGGCCCGGCGCTGCGTGGCGCCGGCGGTGCCGGTAACCACCAGGGCGTCCAGCTCCAGCGCGCTGGTGGAGAGGGCGAAGTCGGCGCGGGCAGTCTGGCCGGTGCCCACCGTGACGGACCGGGTAGCGGCGGTATGGCCGATCATCTCGGCTCGGACCTGCGCCGGACCCGCGGGGACGTTGGCGATGGCGTACTCACCCGTCTCGCCGGTGACCGCGCGCCGGGCGGAGCCGACGATCGTGATCTGCGCACCGGCGAGCGGCCTCTGGCTGCCGGCGTCGGTAACCGTGCCCCGGACGGTCCCGACCGCCTGCGCGGCCAAGGGAGCTGCGGCCGCCGCGAGCAGCGCCACCACGGCGAGCCCCAGCAGCGATCCGCGACGAACGAAGGATCTCATGTAGTGTTCTCCTGAGACAACTGAAGGCGACCGACTGCGAAGCGGACGGACCGGGCTGCGAGTGAGAGTCTCCTTCCGCCGGTGGCGGAGCGGGCGTGGCGGTGCCGGCGGCGCGTTGCGATTCAGGTCCGGCGCAGATCCGAACGGATCGAGAGCCCCGGGCGCTCGCGAAGGGGCGCGGGGCGGAAGAGACGGCCAGGAGAGCGCCCGCGGGGCATTCCGCTGCGGGCGGCGTCCAGTTGGGCGGCAGGGGGAAGTGTGGAGCCCGGACGCTACGGCGTGCGGGCTCGCTTCCCCTGAGCGCCGCTCATTTTAGACGTAAAAAGACTACCAGGCAGGCCAGGAGATTGTCAACCGGGGGAGCTTCAGACGCACTCGCGTGGACGGCGGAGCGTAAAGCGCCCGGGTATAAGTGGTTACGGGACACGGCGGGCGCACTCTCCTGGATTGCTGTCTGGAAATAATCTCAGGGAGAGACTTGAGTGTAAACTATTACTGCACAACGGGATCACACTCCGGCGATCTCCTCCAGCCGGCGGGTGACCGGCCCGAGCTGGTCCGGGCTCCGCAGCACCAGCAGGATGGAGTCGTCCCCTGCGATGGTCCCCACCACCTCCGGCCACTCCTCCCGGTCAAGCGCCACGGCGATCGGCTGCGCGCCCCCGGTGAGCGTCCGCACGATCAACAGGTTCCCTACCCCGTCCGCGCCCAGGTAGAGCGTGGGGAGGAGCCGCGGGAGGGTCGGCGTGGGATCGGTGACGTTGGAGGGCACCGAGTACACGTAGCCGCCCTGGTCGTCCGGAAGCTTCACCAGCCCCAGCTCCCGCATGTCGCGCGAGAGCGTCGCCTGGGCGACGTCGATCCCCCGCTCGGCGAGCAGCTCGCGAAGCACCTCCTGCGAAGGGACGCGGCGGGTGCGGATCAGCTCGAGGATGACGGCGTGGCGCTGGGGCTTCACGGAACGGCGGGAGAGGGGGGGCGCGGGTGGCGCGATGCCGAATGGTAGAGCGGGACCGGGGGCGGCGCAAGCACGCCGCCCCCGGCGCCTCAGGAGGACGCCGCGTTCCCCTCGGCGCCGGACGGGTAGTCGCCCGGGTGCTGCATGAGGTGGTCGTCGCCCACGGCGGAGATGGTGATGAGCAGCGCGCTGGCCTCCGAGGCCCGGATGTCGTGCGCGTCTCCCGGCCCGAAGAAGAGCACCTCTCCGGCGCGCAGGTCGTGGCTCCCCTCGCCCGCGCGGAAGTGGATGGCGCCCTCCAGCACGTGCAGCGTCATGGGCGAGTCCGCCTGGTGCGTCCCGATCTCGTTCCCCTCCGCCATGGCGACCAGGGTGAGACGGAAGCGGCCGGACTTGGCGAGGGTGCGGCCCGCGCGCCCGCTCCGCCTGTACGCCTCCTCCCCCCGGAGCGACTGCAGCTGCTCGCGGAGGTCGAAGGTCATCATGGGGCCCGCCAGGGGACGGTTGATCGAGGACATTGCTCCGCTCCGTGCTCGCGTGAGGTCTGGACTGCCGGTCTGCAGGGTGCCGCGGGTTGCAAGGACGGGACCGGAACCGAAGTGCTGGAGTGCGAGGTGCGAGGTGTCGGGCAGGGGCCCCGCCGTTCTACTTTCGCACTCACGCACTCACGCAGTTTCGCACTCTGTCAGAACCACGACACCAGCCCCACCGTCCACCGCCCCCGCTCGCCCTCCTCCAGCGGCTTCGAGTACTCCACGGCGAAGGCGTCCTCGAAGATGCTGACGCCGATGCCCACGGTGCGGCGGGCGCCATCGGTGGGGCGGGAGCCCACGCGGAAGAGCTCGTCGGCGGAGCGGTCGGCCACGTCGGCCCAGGCGCTGGAGCCGGAGAGCACCAGCGCGGGGCGGAGCGGGGGGACGATGAAGAAGCCGGCGCGCGCCAGCGGCTCCTGCGTGTACGGTGGGAGGAAGAGGAGGAGCCGCGCCCGCCCGATGGCCGCCGTCGTCCCGCCGAACTCGTTGGGCTCGTAGCCGCGCAGCCCCTCGGCCTCGCCGAAGCGGATCAGGAACTGCGGCGGGACGTCGCCCGCCACGTGCCCCGCGTCGCCGCGGAGCGCCAGGGTGACGAAGGGGCCCAGGGAGCGGCGCGCTGCCAGGAGCCCGGTCACCCGTCCGAAGCTCCAGTCCGCGAACCCGGCCTCGCCGCGAAGGGAGGCGACCAGGCTGTTCCCCAGCGCGAAGGCGCCGCCGCCCACGCCGTAGCGCAGCTCGCCCTCCACCCCGGCGTGCGTTCCGGGATCGGCGGGGGCCACCTCGGGGAAGCGGCGCGCCCGGCCGAACAGGAACGAGTCGGTGTTGCGGGTGACGGAGTCGTGGCGCTCCCACCGCCCGCCCAGCCGTCCGGTCAGGCGGCCGCGGCGGATCCCGGCGGCCGCCTCCACGCCGGTGGCGTCGTAGTAGTCCAGGATGTCGTACCCGCCCAGGGCGGCGTTCAGCGAGTACCCCAGGTCCCAGCGGAAGGCGGGGCGGAAGGCCTGCGTGTCGCGCAGCCGGCGGTACACCCCCCCGGACGCGCTCCATCCCTCCCGCTGCCCGAAGGGGCCGGTGCTCTCGTCGATCCACAGCGCCGTGGCCTCGCCCCGCGCGGTCCCCTCCGAGAAGGCCCACCCGGCGGTGGCGTACACCTGCCAGGCGGCGCCGTCCGGCAGCGCCTGCTCCACGCCGACGGCGCCGCCCAGGAAAGGGCCCTCCACCCGGTTGTAGCGGAAGAAGTGCTCGCCGCGCTCCGGCAGGAAGCTCACCCGCACCCGCCCCTCGTCGCGCGCGGCGGCGCCGGTGGTCTCGCGGGCCAGGTCGTTGAAGTCGGCGATGTCGAAGTCGCCGATCCCCTCGCCCACCGTGCCCCACCCCCGGAACGCGTCGCCGCCCCGGTCGCGCCGCACCAGCGCCGCCCGCCCCGGCTCCTCCGGCGACCACCGGGTGTTCAGGTCGTACCCGGAGAGGGTGCTCGCCACCCGGATCGCCGCCGCCCCGCCGAAGAGCGGGGAGGAGATCTGGATCTCCTGGCGCTGCCGGTAGGGGAGCCAGAAGCGGTCCTGCACCAGCCCGTTCTCCATCTCGAAGAACACCCCCGTGCGGGTGAGCCGGAAGCGCCCCCCCGGCTCCGCGAAGCCGAAGCGCGCCCGCGCGATGGCGGCACGGTCCAGGTCCACCTGGAAGGAGCCCACCACCATCTGCGGCGCGTCGCTCTGCTGGACGGCCCGCGGGCGCACGTCCACCGTCACGAGCCTGACGATCCCTTCCGTGGTCCGCACCCGCACGGTGTCGCTCACGGAGTAGCGGTAGAGCTGCATCCCGCGCGCGGAGAAGGGGTGCACCGCGCGGGAGATGCGCCGGACCGTGCGCCCGGCCGCGGTGGGCGCCGGGGTGGGGGAGAGCTGGAAGAGGTCGATGGTCTGCCCGTACAGGTGCGGCACGATCCAGGGCTGCTCCAGCAGCGACCCCACGCTGTACGGGGTGGGCGCCAGCATCCGCACGCGGTGCCCCGCCACCTCCTGCAGCAGGCTCCCGCCGCGCTCCCAGCGCAGCGTCCCCGCGAACTCGTCCACCGTGACGGGGACCTCGCCGGCCAGCGCCGAGTCCGGGCGGAGCGACAGGTACACCGCGCTGCGGTAGTCGGCCCGGTAGTCGGCCAGCTCCTCGGGGATGACGGAGCCCGCCCGCGTCACCCGCTCCACCAGCTCGCGCGTGGCGGGGGAGTCGAAGGCGTCGGGGACGGTGTCCTGCGCCGCGGGCGCGGGGGTCCCCTGGAAGGCGAGCAGGGCGATGGCGGTCGCGAGCAGCATGTGGTCAGGTGGTGCTGGATACGAAAGCGGCCGGCGCGGAGGCCGGCGGTGCGGGGGGCGGGAATGGCAAGGGGCGCGCCATGCGCCCCCCGCTCAGCCGCCCGCGTCGCGCCGCACGGCGACTGCGGTGCGCGGGTCGTTGGTGATGATGGCGGCGACGCGGGCCTCCAGCAGTGCCCGGATCTCCGCCGGGTCGTCCACCGTCCAGACGACGGTGGGGAGCCGCGCGGCGGCGAGCTCCGCCAGCCGCTCCGGGGTCGCCAGCGCCCGGTGGATGCACACGCCCCCGGCGCCGCAGTCGCGCACCAGCTCCGCCACCGTGGCGTCCCACACCTCGGTCACCATGGCGCGGCGCACGCCGGGCGCCAGCCTTCCCACCTCCAGCACCACGGTGGGGAGGAACGAGGAGACGAAGGTGCGCTCCAGGACGCCGGCCCGCTCCAGCGCCGCGAGCGCGGCGGCTTCGGTCCCCTCGCCCTTCAGCTCCACGTTCAGCCAGGCGCCGGATCCCGCGGCCCAGTCGGCCACCTCGCGCAGGCGGCGCAGCGGCTCCCCCGGCCCGGCGTGCAGCCGCGCCAGCTCGGCCCAGCTGTGGGCGCGGACCTCGCCGCGCCCCTCCGTGGTGCGGTCCAGGGTGAGGTCGTGGATCACCACCGGGGCTCCGTCGGCGGAGCGCTGCACGTCCAGCTCCACCCCGTCCGCGCCGGCCTCCACCGCCATGCGAAAGGCGCCGAAGGTGTTCTCCGGCGCCTCCAGCGGGGCGCCGCGGTGCCCCAGGATCAGGGTGCGGGTGGGGAACGCCAGCATCGCTTCGCCTCTCCGGTGGGACGGTTGCGGCCGGTGTGCCGGCCGGCCGGGAAGCTACGCGGTGCGCGCGGCTTCTTCCAGGGGGAGCGGCCGCGGCGGCGTCGCGCGGCCCGCATCCTGCTGCGGAGCGCCGGTCTTCACGTTCCCGCAGCAGGAGAAGACGATGTTCCGCAAGAGCTCCGAGGCCGAGTACCAGGAGAACGCCGTGGGCGGCATCCGGCACCTGTTCCAGCTCGGCCCCTTCGAGTTCCACGACACCCTGGACGCCGAGGACCGGTTCCGCCACTTCGTCCGGGAGGCGCCCGCGGGCGACGAGGAGGAGGCGGTCTACGAGGTGGACCGGGAGAGCATGTACGAGTTCATGGCCCGCTACCTGGCCGGCGAGTACGAGAAGACCGAGTACGACATGGAGCGATCCCCCGGCCACGACGCGCTCCTCGACCTCCTGGAGCTGGCCGCGGCGCGGGCGCGGAGCGGCGAGACCGAGTTCTCGCTGGAGGAGCTGGAGCAGGGCGAGACCGAGGTGATCGACGACCCGGTGGACCCGGACGAGCTGGACGGCCGGTAGCCGTCCTCGACGGAATGGGCACACGGGCGCGGAGGTGTTATCTTTGGGATCCTAGCCTGGCGGTTCCCCTATCCGGAGGTCGCGTTTGTCCACTGTAGATCTCGCCGCCGAAATGGCCGCGGCGCGCCAGCGCCGCTCCGAGCAGACCGCCCGCCTGCTCCGCGAGGCCCGCGTGCAGGCCATCCGCACCGCGGTGCGGCCCGGCTCCACCCGCACCGAGGTGGAGGAGTGCGCCCGCAGCCTGTACCCCCGCCTCCGTCCCGAGCTCTTCGAAGAGGCCGTGAACCTCGTCTGCGAGATTCACCGGCTCCCCCGCGCCGACCCTCCCCAGCCGTAGTCGCGGGCGTCCCGGTGCGGTGTGGTCTGAGCGGCTGCCGCCCGGTCAGCTCCCCACCCCCGCCTGCCGCAGGATCCCCACCAGGATGGGACGCGTGCCGTCCACGATGAACTGCACGGCGATCACCGTCACCAGCAGCCCCATGATCCGCGTCATCACGTTGAGCCCCGTCTGTCCGAAGAAGCGGACGATGCGGGGCGCGGCGTGCAGCACCGCGTAGGCGATCGCCAGCACCGCCAGCACTGAGGCGAAGACGACGGCGACGCGCGGCGTCGTCGTCGCCTGCGTCATCAGCACCATGACCGTGGTGATCGCCCCCGGCCCCGTGATCATGGGGATCCCCAGCGGGGTGATCCCCACGTCCTCCTTCTGCCGTCCCTCCTCCTCCTCCTCCTGTGTGGCCTTCCCGCGCGAGCGCTTGGCCTGGAGCATGTCCATCCCGATCCCGAAGAAGATGATCCCGCCGGCGATGCGGAAGGCGTGGATGGTGATCCCGAAGATCTGGAAGATGGTCCCGCCCAGCAGGGCGAACACCACCAGCACGGCGAAGGCGGTGAGCATGGCGTTGCGCAGCGTGCGCCGCCGGTGCCCCGGGGTGTAGCCGTCGGTGAGCGCCAGGTACATGGGCGCGGCGCTCAGCGGGTTGATGATGGCGATGAGCGAGGTGAAGCAGAGGAGCGCGAAGGTGCTGAGGTCTTCCGTCATCGGGTACGTGGGCGTGGATCGCGGACCGGCACGAGCGGCGGAAGGCTAGTCCCGGACCGGCGCGGAGTCAAATCGGCCGCGGGCGCCAGACAAAAGGAAGGGGGCGCCCCGTG
>DASYWD010000481.1 GCA_035936415.1 Longimicrobiaceae bacterium | reverse complement strand
CCTCGGCGGGGTGCGCCTCGGGCGGCGCCGGCTCCGCGCCGCCGGAGTCGGTCTCCGGGACCTTCGCGCTGGTCCGCATCGACGGGCGCCTGCAGCCCCTCGACGCCGGCCGCGCCGGAGCGGCGGACGGGACCGCGGGGGAGTGCCCGGTGGAAGGGCGCGGCCGCGTGGAGCTCAGCTCCACGAACCGCTTCGAGCTGGACGTGCGGCAGCGGAGCCCGTGCGCCGGGGAGGTCACGCGCGAGCTGCGGGGGACGTACTTCCGCCGCGGCGAGTACCTGGGGTTCGTGGCGACGCTCCCGAGCGGCGCCACGGTGCGGTTCCAGGGCACCACCAACGACACCACGGTCGTGGTGCGGCTCACCGGCGCGGAGATCGTCTTCGCGCGCGGGGGGGTGCCGCCCGGGGCATGAGGCCCGCTCCGCCCCCGCGCGAGGACAGGCTCCAGTTCGTATTCGCCTTCGTCATGGTGTACGGCGCCGTCCTCTTCCTGGTCCGGCCCGACCCGACCCCGGCGCAGGTCCGGCTGCGGCTGGGGATGATGCTGGTCGGCGCCCTGGGCGTGGCGGCCGTGGGCTGGCGCAGGCGGCGCCGGTAGGCCTGGAGCCTGAGACGGCGTCCGTGGGAGGACGGAGAGCCGCGTGCGGACGGCTGACGTACGACGTGATCGCGGTGGACGTATTGGAGGCGAACGGGAGCGAGACTATGATGCTACATGATTTCGGCAGGACCCGCGTGGCGGCGCTGGCCGCCTGCGCCACCCTGGGCGTGGGGGCATGCGCGCACCCGGCCCCCACGGCGCGCGGGCCGGTGACCTGGGACGAGGTCGCGGCCCTCCCCGTCCCCGCCCCCGACCACCGGATCGCCTACGGCGCGGACCCGCTGCAGTTCGGCGAGCTGCGCCTCCCGGAGGGGCCGGGACCGCACCCGGTGGCGGTCTTCATCCACGGGGGGTGCTGGAGGTCGCAGTTCGACGTCCGCCACGTCGCCAGCGCCAGCGCGGCGCTCGCCCGGGCGGGGGTCGCCGTGTGGACGCTGGAGTACCGGCGGATCGGCGACCCGGGCGGAGGGTGGCCGGGGACCTTCCAGGACGTGGCCCGGGGCACGGACCACCTCCGCGAGCTGGCGCGGAGGTACCCGCTGGACCTGGACCGCGTCGTGCTCGTGGGCCACTCGGCGGGCGGGCACCTGGCGCTCTGGCTCGCGGCCCGCCGCAACGTCCCCTCGTCCAGCCCGCTCGTCTCGGGCGACCCGCTCCCCGTGCGCGGCGTGGTGCCCCTGGCGGGGATCACGGACCTGCGCGCGTACGGCGCCGCCCCGGGGAGCTGCAACGCGGCGGTCCCCCTGCTCCTCGGCGGGTCCCCGGCGGAGGTCCCGGACCGCTACGCGCAGGCCAGCCCGGCCGAGCTCCTCCCCCTCGGGGTGCCGCAGCGGCTGCTGCACGGCGCCCTGGACGCCATCGTCCCCGTGGAGCAGAGCCGGGAATTCGCGGAGCGGGCCTCTGCGCGCGGGGACGACGCGCGGCTGGTGCTGGTCGAAGGGGCCGGGCACTTCGACCTGGTGGCCCCCTTCTCGCCGGCGTGGGCCCGGGTGGAGGAAGCGGTGCGGTCGCTCCTCGCGCCGCGCTGACGGGGCCGTTGCCGCAGACCCTCCGGGCAGGAGACGCGCACCAATGGAAAGGCAGCCCTACCACGTCTTCCTGGAGAGCTGGGGCGCAGAGATGGGCTCCATCGAGTGGAGGACGCCCTTCCCGCCGGAGTGCCGGGAGCGGGCGCTCCACGCGCTGCGCTCCGGCCGCTGGCGCGCCTGGAGCTACGCGCGCGACGTGCTGGGATGGAGGAACGAGGAGGCGGTGCTGGCCTGCCGCTTCATCGAGCTGGCCTTTCTCCACTGGATGCGCAGCGGCGGCGAGGACCGCGACGTCCTCCTCGCCCGGCTGGAGGCCGCCCAGGAGCGCGGCCGGACGGAGCTGACCCTGAGCGACGGTGCCCTCCGGCGCGCAGACTCGCTGCTGGAGGCGCAGCTCGGCCGGATCTGACCTTCGGATCGAGGGCGCGAGCCAGGGCGCCTCAGGCGTGACCGAAGTGCTGTCGGTGTCGTCCAGGCGGCAACGGCAGCCACTTCCGGGCGACGGCCGAGCGCCGCGGCAGCCTGTCCGTGTCGGTGCCCTCATCCCGGAGAAGAATTCCGTGCGAAGCAGCCTCGTCCTGACCTTGATGGTTCTCCTGCCGGTCACCGGCTCGCTCTCCGCGCAGGAGCGTCTGCCCGAGCCTGCGCCGCCAGGTGTGCCGAAGAGCGCGTCCAGGGCGCAGTTCCTTTCCGTCGCGCACACGGCCGTGGCGACCTCCGCCGGGCTCGCGCTCCTGAGCCGGGGCACGGAGTCGGACCTGTACGCGATCCCGGGGTTCTGGCTCTTCGCCTACGGTGCCGTGGCCGCTCCGTCCGCGGGCAGCTTCTACGCCCGGGACCGGGAGCGCACGCAGACCGGGCTCGCCATCCGCTCCGCCGGAGCGGCGCTGGTCGTGGCCTCGGCGTGGAGCCAGATCCTTTCCCCCCGGTTCGACCTCGACAACCCCGACGGCGGGGAGTTCCGCTGGGACGCCCTGAACGTCGCCGGGGTGGGCGTCATGGCGGCAGGGGCGGCGTACAGCATCGCCACCGCTCCCGCCTCCGTCGAACGGTACAACCGGAGGGTGGTGGCGGGAGCCGCCCCTCGCGTCTCCCTTTCGCCCGCCTACGCCCCTGCGACCGGGAGCGTGGGTGTGCACATGGGAGTGCGGTTTTAGCGCCGCCGTGGCGTATCGATCCCCGCCCTGTCCGGTGGCCTGAATGTATTCCACCTGTCTCTACTGCAGGGCCGGCCTGGGCACGAACGAGTCCGTCGAGGCGTTCCAGGTGGGGCGGCGGCTCGCGTTCGATTCCGCGAACGGGCGCCTGTGGGTCGTATGTCTCCGGTGCGGGCGGTGGAACCTGAGCCCCCTGGAGGAGCGCTGGGAAGCCATCGAGCAGTGCGAGCGCCACTTCGGCAGCACCCGCCGCCAGGTGAGCACCGGCAACGTCGGGCTGGCACGCGTCGGCGACGGCCTGGACCTGGTCCGGATCGGCAAGCCCCTGCGTCCGGAGTTCGCCGCGTGGCGCTACGGTGACCAGCTCCTCCGCAGGCGGCGCCGGCACCAGGTGGAGGGATGGGCCGGTGCGGGCATCTTCCTGGGCTTCTTCGTCGGCGCGGTCCCGCTGGCCTGGCCGGTCATGCTGTCGCTGGCCGGGTACGACCTGTACCGCAACCGGTCGGTGGTCGTCCGGGCCACGACCGGGAGCGGCGACGTGCTCCCCATGTCCCGGGCGCAGGTCCGCGCGCTCCGCCTGCTCCCGAGCGACGGGCCCGAGGGCTGGCTGCTCCGCGTGGCGCACCACGGCGGAACCACCGAGCTGAGCGGATCGGAGGCCTTTCGCATGGCCGGCCTCGCGCTGCCCCACCTCAACCAGAAGGGTGCCGCGCCGTCGCAGGTGAACGCGGCCGTGGAGGAGATCGAGCGCGCCGGCGGACCCCAGGCCTACTTCAGGACTGCCGCGCACAGGCTGGAGAAGGAGAGGAACGACGGGATCTGGGTGGACCACGACTACCGGATCGGCAAGGCGTTGACGGAGCTCCGCCTGGCGCTGGAGATGGCGGCGCACGAGGAGGCGGAGCACCGTGCGCTTGAGGGCGAGCTCCATCTCCTGGAGCGGGCCTGGAAGGAGGCCGAGGAGATCGCCTCCATCGCCGACGCCCTGCTGATTCCGGTGTCGGTGCGTGAGAAGCTCCAGCGTCTCCGCGGCGGCCGGGCACCCGCGTCCGATGACGATGCCGCCGAGGCCGGCACCGCTGGCCCGTCGTAGCCTGCTGCTCCGCCACACCGCATATTCAGCCCCTCCTGACCCGGACCGGCGTGCACCTGCTCCCCGCGCTCCTCGAGATCCGCTTCCCCTGGATCGACCCGGTCGCCCTGGACCTCCCCGGTCCGGTGGACGTCCGGTGGTACGGCCTGGCCTACCTGCTCGGCTTTGCCGCCGCCTACGCGCTGCTGCTGCGGATGTCGCGCGACGGCTTCATCCCGCTGGACCGGGAGGGCGTCGGCGGCCTGGTGACGGCGGGCGTGCTCGGCGTCGTCCTGGGCGGTCGGCTCGGCTACGTCCTGTTCTACGACTTCGCGGACTTCGCATCCAGCCCGCTGCGCATCCTCCGCGTCTGGGAGGGCGGGCTCTCCTTCCACGGCGGCGCCGCCGGCGTGATCGTCGCCGCGTGGTGGTACGCGCGGAGAGAGCGCCTGGGATTCCTGCGGCTGGGGGACGCGGCGGCGCTGGTGGCGCCCTTCGGCCTGTTCGCCGGGCGCGTCGCCAACTTCGTCAACGGAGAGCTGTACGGCCGCGTCGCATCGCCCGACGTCCCCTGGGCCATGCGCTTCCCCACCGATCCGGCCGCGCTGCGGCGGCTGGGAGCGGAGGGAGGCGGGATGCGGAGCCGGGAGGAGGCGATCGGCGCCGCGTACCGGTCCGGGGCGTGGGAGCGGGTCCGCGAGGAGGTGCCGCTCCGCCACCCCTCGCAGCTCTACGAGGCCGTGCTGGAGGGGGTGGTGCTGGCCGCGGTCCTGTGGGGCGTCTACGCTTGGATGCGGCGCCGGGGGCGGACCCTCCCTCCGGGCACGTACGGGGGGATCTTCCTGCTGGGATACGGGCTCGCCCGCTCCTTCGTGGAGCTGTTCCGGCAGCCGGACGCCCAGTTCCGCTCCGCCGACGACCCGGTGGGGACGGTGCTCGGCCCGCTCACCATGGGGCAGGCGCTCAGCGCGGTGATGGTCGTGGCGGGGCTGCTCCTCGTCGCGCGCGCCCTGCGCCCGCGGGCCCACCCGGACTACGGCGTGGCGGAGCCGCTGGAGCCGCCGCTGGGCTGATCCCCCTCCGCTCCGGCGCCCTCCCGCGCGGCCTTCCGGATCGCCTCCTCGTCCGCGCTCCCGCCGCCCTGCGACCGCAGACCGGCCTCCCGGCTCTCGCGGACCACCCGCTCGCGGTCCGTGTTCTGCGCCCCGCCTGCGGCGTCCGTGCCACCGTCATGCTTCTGCTCTGCCATGCTTCCTCGCTCGAAAAACGAGATACAGGGGAAGCGCCCGGCGCCGCACGAATCGGGCCTCGCACCAGGTAAGAAACTGCGGGGAAAGCGGTTGTGCGCCCCGCCACGTTCTTCGGGGCCGTTCGCGGCGTACGCCCGCCGTTGTGCGCGAACGCGCTCGCACGCAGATTGCGGCCCCTCCGCCGTGGGGCCGCTTCGCCCTGGATGGCGCAAAGGTCTTGGCGGGGGCTCCGCAAGGGCGTACTTTGCGGTGGAGCGGTCCATTCCACACATCACAGCACGCAGGGTAGAGAAATGGCGAGGGAAACTGGGACGGTGAAGTGGTTCAACCCGGAGAAGGGCTTCGGCTTCATCACGCGCGAGAATGGTGAAAAGGACGTGTTCGTCCATCACAGCGCCATCCAGGGCAGCGGCTTCAAGACGCTGGACGAGGGCGAGCGCGTGGAGTTCGACGTCGTGCAGGGGCAGAAGGGCCCGGCGGCTGAGAACGTCGTGCGGCTGGACGCGCCCCAGGGCGGCGGCTCCTCCGGGGGGGGCTACGGTGGTGGTGGGGGTGGCCGCGGCGGGCGTGGAGGTGGTGGTGGCTACGGCGGCGGAGGCGGTGGTGGTGGGTACGGCGGCGGCGGTGGTGGGGGCGGCCGGGACCGCTGGTAGAACCGGACCGTAACGCGAAGAGACCCGAGCCGGCGGCTCGGGTCTCTTCGTTCAGAGGGACATGCCCTGTGGCGGACTAGAAGTCCATCCGGCGCGCGGCGCGCTTGCGGTCCTTGTGCCGGCGGCGCTCCGCCGCCTTGGACTTCGCCTTGCGGGCCTCGCTGGGCTTCTCGTAGAAGCGCTTGCGGCGCATGTCCTTGAACATCCCCGAGCGGATCATCCGGCGGCGGAACTGCTTCAGCGCCCAGTCCAGACGATCGGTCTCTTCCAGCTGAATCTCGACCACGTCAATCCTTCCGTAGGAGAGCGAAATAGGGAGACCCGTCCTTCGCGTCCAGGCGCGTGGTGGCGATCTCCGGTTTGCCATCCTCAAAGCTATCCTCTTTCGGCGCCCAGGTCAACGCGGGACCTCCGGATGACCACGGAGCCCGCGTTCCCGCGGCCCGCGCGTGCCCCCCGCGAGCCGCACCGCTATACTCCCACTGGGGTGTACGTGCACGGGCATTCAGCGGGAGGGACACATGGAGCAGCGGTTCGAGTTCGAGGGCGCGGAGGTCCGCGCGCTGCTGGAGGAGTCGCTCGCGGCGGACGAGCGGCTGATGACGGAGGCGCAGCGGTACGTGGCGGCGGGCGTGGACCTGCACGCGGAGGACGCGGCGCCGGAAGGCGAGGTGGAGCACCCCGGGACGGGCGCTCCGCCCGGGCTCTGGCTGATGAACGACCGCGGCGTGTACCTGCGCAGCAACGCCCGGGGGCGGGACGACGGGAGCGTGGCGTATGCCCGCGGCTACCGCGCCGACGTGCAGGTGGGCGACGAGCCCACGTGCGAGTTCATCGACGCGGCCACCCTGGAGCAGCTCCGCCCCGGCGACACGCTGGTGGTCACCCTCGGCGAGCGGAAGATCCGCCTGTCGCTGATCCGGCCTTAGACCGGGAGCGGCCATAAACGGAAAAGGCCCGCCGGAGCGGGCCTTTTCTATTGGGAGACACGACGGGGAGGGATTTTTGAAGCCCGATTCGAGAATCGTTGGGTGGCAGCCCCTTGGGTTCCGCCGCGCCCTCTCGGGCACCGCGTCCGCCGCGGGAGGTGTCCCCGGCTTCAGAACTATCGGCTCAAAAAACGAAGCTCCCCACCATGTCTCAACGGCCTTAAATATATACCTTTCTCGTGTTTACGCAAGACCCGCGTCGCTCTCCCCGCCCCCGGCGCGGAGGAAGGGGACCAGGCGGTCCTGCAGGAACTCCTCGGTGACCTGCACCAGCGAGGTGGGGTTCATGGCGCTGATCGGCTCCGGGTTCCCGGAGCCCAGGTTCAGCTCCACGTACAGCCGGCGCACGTCCTCCAGGAACGACTCCACCCGCACCTCGGCCTGGAACTGCTCCCCCGGCGTCTGCCCCGGGGGGAACACCAGCCGCATCCCGCCGCCCAGGATGGGCCGGCCGAACACGGAGAGGTCGTCCGTGGACTGGCCCAGGCGCCGCTCCCAGAGGTACTGGAAGGAGTGCTCGGTGCTGGAAGCGAAGAGGACCCGGATCCCGGTGTTCCACCCCAGCACGTTCTCCATCTCCGGCCAGACGTCTCGCGCCACGTCCGTGACCTCGTGCGCGGCGTTCGCGAAGTCGGAGGCGGAGGCGGCCGGGACCTCCGGCGCGAGGGCGGTGGCGACCACGAGCTGGCTGACGGCCACCGGCTCGGCGCCGCCGGCCACCTGCCCCGTGGCGACCTGCACCTGCAGCACCGAAGGCTTCTCCCGGACCAGGATCAGCCCGGCGTCGCCCTGCTCGGCATGGTCGAAGCGGATCCCCTCCTCCTCCAGCCGGGCCCTGAAGGCGGCGAGCCGGTGCTCGTCCAGCTCGAGCGCCGGCGAGACGATGAAGCCTACCGTGAGCTGGATCGTCTGCCGCGAGTGTTCGATCATCGGTCCCGGTGCCTGGGTGCGGTGCGGACCCCCGGGGCGGGGCGTCCGGCAAGCGGCCCACACGTTAGCGGGGTGCTCCCGGCGCGTCAATCCGCCGGGGAGCGTGCGCTCCGGCTCCCGTACGGCGCGCCGACGCGCGACGTGCCGGCGGTCGCGATCCGTCTAGCCTGGCTGCGCCACGACCCGCGCGGTCGCTGACGACAGCCCGGACCGGCACGCGTAAGCAATTGTAGGAACACAACTTGCAAATGGAACGGGCGCCGGGCTTAACGGTATACAAACAGTAGACACCTGGCAGCGACCGATCATCCGAACCGCAGAGTGTTCATGGAATCATACTTCCGTCCGATCGCTTCCCTGGCCGCCCTGGCGGGCGCGCTCCTCACCGCCGGCTCCCCCGCGACGGCGCAGGACGAGCCGCTCCGCCTTTCGGTGGACATCTCCGAGCGGACGCTGTACGTGTGGGGCGGCAACGTGGAGCCGCGCGAGTACCCGGTGGCGGTGGGAACCAGCGAACACCCCACGCCGAAGGGGAGCTTCACCATCGAGAAGATCATCTGGAACCCGGCGTGGGTTCCGCCGCCGAACGCGGAGTGGGCGGAGGACGAGGAGCGCCAGGAGCCGGGCGACCCCGACAACCCCATGAAGGCGGTGAAGATCTTCTTCGACCAGCCGGACTACTACATCCACGGCACGGGCGCGACGGAATCGCTGGGGACGGCGGCGTCGCACGGGTGCGTGCGGATGGACCCGGACGACGCGGAGGAGCTGGCCCGCATCCTCATGGAGCACGGCGGCGAGTCCCGCAGCTCCGGGTGGTACCAGACGGTGAGCAACGACCACAAGACCCGCACCGTCCGGCTCGACGACCCGATCCGCTTCACGGTGGCGCCGTAGCGGACGGACGACCGGAAGGTCGGAACGGAGCCGGGGCCGCCCATGCGGTCCCGGCTCTTTCGTCTGCGCTACTGGGGGATCTCTTCGCCGCCCGGGAGCAGGGGGCGCTTGCTCTTCAGGTCGAACCCGTAGCCGTCCGGGAGGACGTGGACGATGGAGTCGGTGAGGGCGAGCATCTCCGCACCCCCGGCCTGTGGCGCGTTGGTGTGGGTCACCCGGCCGTTGAAAACCATCACCACGCCGCCGCCGATCACCGTGAAGCGTTCGCCGGGGACCAGGTCGAGCGCCGTGTTCTCGTCGATCCCGATTCCCAGCACCTGCGGGTTGTGCGCGAAGATGGTCAGCAGCCGGCTCACCCGCCCGCGCTGGTTGAAGTGCGTGTCCACCACGGTGTCACGCCAGAAGCCCAGCCCCGGGGCGAGCTCCACGTCGTCCCGCCGCACCGTCCCCTCCGGCTCCCCGCCGATGAGCATGACGCTGCTCATGGCCGCCGCGCCCGCGCTGGTCCCGGCCACCACCATCCCGTCGCCGTAGAGCCGCTCCCGGACCCGCTCGCTGAACTGCGTCCCCGCGATGAGCGCGGTGAGGCGGAGCTGGTCGCCGCCGGTGAAGAACACCGCGGTGGCGCGCTCCACGGCTTCCAGGTGCTCCGGGTCGTCGGCCTGGTGGCGGTCGGCGATGGACGCCCCGTACACCTCCGCCACCCCGATCTTCTCGAACAGCTTGCCGTAGGTGCGCACCTTTTCCTCCGGGCACTCGGAGGGGGAGGAGCAGACCACGATGCGCGCCTTCTTCCCACCCGCCATCTCCACCAGGTGCGGGAGGATGCACATGTGGCTCTCGTCCGGGTCCTCCGCCCCCCCGATCACCAGCAGGCGCCCGTTGCTGCCCCTGCGCCGCCGCTCCGCCGCCGTCTCGTCGCTCTTTCTCGTCATCCGGATCCGTCGTTCGCAGTCGAATGGTTCAGCCCTGGCCGCCGAAGCGGCTGGAAGGCGGGCCGGACACGCCGGGCCGGAGCACGAACAGGTCCCCGGATTCCACCGCATCCTCGACCTCGTCCTCGCTCATCCCCACGGAGGCGGTGGTGACGTACAGGTCGTCGCCGCCGCTCCCGCCGAAGGCGCAGCTCGTGGGGCGCGGCACCGGGAGGCGCACCCGCAGCAGCTCGCCGCCGTCCGGGGCGAAGCGGACCAGGCAGCCGCCGTCGAACTGCGCGGACCAGACGCACCCCTCCGCGTCCACCGTGAGCCCGTCGGGGGTGGGGTCGCCGCCGGAAAGGTCCGCGAAGACGCGCCGCCGGGACAGCGCCCCCGCGTCCGGGTCGAAGTCGTAGGCGTAGATGGTCTTCGCGCCGGAGTCGGTGAGGTAGAAGACGCCCCCGTCCGGGCTCCACCCCAGCCCGTTCGACATGGTGAGTCCCCCCACCACCTCGCGCACGCTCCCGTCCGGGTCCACCCGGAAGAGCGCGGCGCCGCCCTCCTCCTTCGACAGCGACCCCACCCAGAGCCGGCCGCGCGCGTCGCACTTCCCGTCGTTGATGCGGAGGCCGGGGCGCTCCGGGAGCACCGTCGCCAGGCGCTCCAGCTCGCCGGTGCCCGGGTCCAGCAGAGACACGTCGCGCCGGAGCCCCAGCACCACCCGGCCGTCCGCGGTGGGGTGGGCGCACCCCACCGGCTCCCCCACCTCGTAGACGGTGTCCTCGCTGCTCCCGGGGTCCAGGCGGTGGACGCGGTGGTTGTGGATGTCCACCCACCAGAGGACGCCGGCCTCCGCGTCCCACGACGGCCCCTCGGCGAGGCGGGCGCGGGCGGAGAGGGCGTTGCGGAGGGGGACGGTGCCGGGGGACGTGTTTCGGTCGGTCATCGCGGCGCTCAGGGTCGGGGCGGCGCGCCGCTGGTAACCCGGGTGGCGACCTCCTGCAGGCGGACGCGGGCGTCCGCCAC
>DASYWD010000480.1 GCA_035936415.1 Longimicrobiaceae bacterium | reverse complement strand
GGGGTGCTCCCCGGCGCGGTGGCCGCGGCGGGGTCGCCGCAGGGGACGCTGCTCGCGCTGCGCGCGGCGGGGCGGGGGAGGGTGGCGGCGCTCGCGCTCACGGAAACGTGGCGCTGGCGGATGGAGGCCGGGGCGGTGGAGGAGCACCGGGAGTTCTGGCGCTCGCTGGTGGACTGGCTCGCGTCCGCCCCGCGCGACTCCCTCGTGGCCGGGATCGCGGAGCCGGTCGGCCCCGTGGGCGTGCCGGTGGAGGTGCGCGTCTTCGCCCCGGGCAGTGGGGAGCCGTCTCCCACTCTGATGCTCTCCGGGCCGGGCGGGCGGCGCGAGGCGCTTCCCGTGGCGGCCGATCCGGCGCGCCCCGGCGTCCTCCGCACCCGCTTCGTCCCCGCCCGCGCCGGGCTCTACACCCTCGCGTTCGCGGATGGCGAACCCGCCGCAGGCTTCCGTGCGGCCGATTCCCTCCCCGCCGCCGACCCGTGGGCGCGCCTCGCCCTCCTGGCGGACCACTCCGGGGGCGCGGCGCTCTCCCCCTCGGAGTTCGACGCGGAGCTCTCCCGGCGCGAGGCGGCCCTCCCGCAACGGGACCGGGGGACGCTCCCCTGGCGGTGGATCCTCCTCGCGCTCGCGACGACGCTGGCGGTAGCGGAGTGGACGGTCCGGCGCCTGGCGGGCCGGCCGTGACCGGCTGGAGCCGTTCGAGCGTCGCTCCCCCGGCGCGGTCCGCGGCAGTAGATTGCTCCCCCCGTCCCGCCATTCCAGGGAGCCACCGCACGTGACCACCGCCTTCGTCAGCCACCACGACAGCCCGCGGCACGACACCGGGTGGAACCACCCGGACCACCAGGGGCGCATCCCCGCGCTGGTGCGCGCCGTCTACCGCGACACCCCAGCCACGCACGGGCACCTCCTTCAGGTGGAGGCGGTCCCGGCCGGCGAGGACGACCTGCTCCTCGTCCACACCCCGGGGTACGTGCGGTCCGTGCGCGAGGCGGTCGCGGCTGCCGCCGCGGAGGGGCGCCCGGTCCCCTTCGCGGGCGAGGTCGTCGTCTCGGACGCTTCGTGGGACGCGGCAGTGGCCTCCGTGGGCGCCGCGATCACCGGGGTGGAGACCGTGCGGGCGGGCGAGGCGCGCAACGCGTTCTGCAGCGCCCGCCCACCGGGGCGCGACGCGGCGGCGGACCGCTCCGGCGGCCACTCGCTCTTCAACAGCGTCGCAGTCGCCGCGCGGCACCTGCGCGAGCGGCGCGGCGCCGAGCGCGTGCTGGTGGTGGACTGGGGCGCCCGCGCGCCGCTCGGGACGCCGGAGATCTTCACCGACGATGCGGGAGTGCGGATCGTCTCCGTGCACCAGCACCCCGCTCCCGCGCTGGCGGAGGACCCTCCAGGTCGCTCCGGCCTCCGCCCCTTCCCGGTCCCCGCCGGAGCGGGGGGTGCCGAGTTCGCCGCCGCGCTCTCCGCCGCCCTGGAGGAAGCCGCCCCGTGGGGGCCGGAGTGGATCCTGCTCTCGGCGGGGTTCGACGTCCTCGCGGGCGACCCGCTCGGCGGGCTGGCGGTGCAGCCCCGCGAGGTATACGACCTGACCCTCCTGCTCCGCGGCGCGGCCGACCGCCTCTGCGGCGGGCGGCTGGTCTCGGTGCTGGAGGGCGGCTACGATCCGGGGGCGACGGGACAGGCCGTCGTCCAGCACCTCCGCGGGCTGGCGGGGCTGCCGCCGGCGTGAGCCCGCGCACCCTCCCGCCGACTGGCGAGCCCCAAACGCTCCCGGTATACTTCCCCGCATGTCCAACCCTCCTCCCTCGGACGCCCCGGGCGGTCCCTCCATGCTCGACCTGGTGCGGCTCAGCCCCGCCCCGGTCTTCCCCCCGGGTGGAGAGGACCTGTACCGCCAGATCGCCCTCCTCACCGAGCTGGAGGAAGGGAAGGAGGTCCTGGACGCCGCCTGCGGGCGGGGCGTCTCCACGCTCTTCCTGGCCTCCAACTACCGGGTGGAGGCCGCGGGGGTGGACCCGGACGACGTGCTCATCCGCGAGGCCGAGGCGCGCGCCCGGGCCGCGGGGGAGGACGTGCGCGTGAGCTTCCAGGCCTCGCGCCTGGACGACCTCCCCTACCGGGACGGGATCTTCGACGTCACCATCGGGGAGATCGGTCTCGCGGCCACCGTGGACCCGGCCGCCGCCGTGCGGGAGCTGGTCCGCGTCACCAAGCCGCTCGGCTCGGTGGTGCTGGTGCAGCTCATCTGGACGGGAAACCTGGACCCCCGCCGCCGTGAGATCCTGGTGAAGCACCTGGGCGCCCGGCCGCTGATCGTGGTGGAGTGGAAGCAGCTCCTCCGCGACGCCGGGGTGGTGGACCTGCTGGTGCAGGACTGGTCCGACACCCCCTCGCCCTTCCGCCCCACCGGCGGACCCTTCCCCGACTTCGCCGAGATCTTCACCGTCCGCGAGAAGCTGCGCATCCTCTGGCGCGCCTACCGCCGCTGGGGCTGGGGCGGGGTGCAGGGCGCGCTGGTCCGCGAGCGCGAGATCCACAACCTGCTCACCCGCGAGCGCTCGCTCGGCCTCTCGCTCATCAAGGGGACGCGCTGGCTCCCCGCGGAAGAGGGCGACGCCCCCGCCGCGTAGCCGAAGCCCGAACTCCCCTTTACCGGAAGACCGTCCGATGGCCATCGTCGAAGCAACCGTCGCCCTTACCGCCGACACCGTCCGCCGCATTCAGGAAGAGCTGCGCGCCCACGGGCTGCGCGGCTGGCTGCTCTACGACTTCCGCGGCAACAACCCCATCGTCTCCGACCTGCTGGGGCTGCCGGCGCTCACGCGGCGCTACTTCGTCCTCGTCCCCGCCGAGGGGACGCCCGTGGCGCTGACCCACCGGATCGAGCAGCAGCCCTGGCGCGGGTGGATCGGCGAGAACCGCCCGTACTCCAGCTGGCGCGAGCTGGAGGCCGCGCTCGCCGCGCTCCTGGGCGGGGCCGGGCGGGTGGCGATGGAGTACTCCGAGGGCGACGCCGTGCCGTACGTGGACCGCGTCCCGGCCGGCGTGCTGGAGATGGTCCGCCGGGCCGGCGCGGAGCCGGTCACCTCCGCCGACCTGGTGAGCACCTTCTACGCGCGCTGGAGCCCGGAGGGCGAGGCCGCCCACCGCCGCGCCGCCGTGGCCGTGCAGGAGACGGCCCACGCCGCCTTCCGCCGCATCGCCGAGCGGATCCAGGCCGGGGAGCGCGTGACCGAGTGGGACACGCGCGAGTGGGTCCAGGCGGAGCTGGCGCGCCGCGGCCTGCACGTGGGGGCGGACAGCATCGTGGCCGTGAACGCCAACGCCGCCAACCCCCACTACGGCCCCACCGCCGCCCAGCACGCCCAGATCCGCCGCGGCGACCTGGTGCTGATCGACCTCTGGGGCAAGGAGAGCGAGGACTCCGTCTACGCCGACCAGACCTGGATGGGCTACGTCGGCGAGGAAATCCCCGAGCGGCTGGCGACGATCTTCGCCGCGGTGCGCGACGCCCGCGAAGCCGCGGTGGCGCTCCTCCGGGAGCGGTGGGAGGCGGGGGAGCCGGTCGCCGGGTACGAGGTGGACGACGCCTCGCGCGGCGTGATCGAGGCGCGCGGCTACGGCGAGCAGTTCATCCACCGCACCGGCCACTCCATCGACCGGGAGCTGCACGGCTCCGGCCCCAACATCGACAACCTGGAGACGCGCGACACCCGGCGCCTCATCCCGGGCGTGGGCTTCTCCATCGAGCCGGGGATCTACCTGGCCGGCGACGTGGGCTTCCGCACCGAGATCGACGTGTTCATGGGGCCGGACGGGCCCGACGTGACCACCCCCCGCCCGCAGCGGGAGGTGTTCGCCCTGCTGGCGGGCGAGCCGGCGGCCTGATGCCGGACCGGAGGTCCGCCCCGCGCGTCCCGCCGGATCCCGACGCGCGGGGGCTTCGTCTCCTGGGCGTCGTCCACGGCGACCGGCGGCGCGGCGGCGTCTGGGACGCGCCGGGCGCGGCGCACGGCGACACCGAGGTGGTCCGCCACCGCGACCTGGCCGCGCTGGTGTACCCGGCGCTCCTCCGCGTGGAGGCGGTCTCGCCCGAGGACGTCGTGGCGCACCACCGCCGGCTGGACGCCATGCTCCAGCGGGAGACCGTGGTCCCCGCGCCCTTCGGGATCGGCTTCGCGGAGGAGCGCGACGTGGTCCGTTTCCTCCGCGAGCGCCACGACGAGCTGCTGGACGCCCTGGCCTTCCTGGAGGGGCGCTGGGAGTTCCGGCTGCACACCGTCCCGGGGGAGCCGGACTTTCCCGAGGCGCTCGCGCTGGACCTGGCGACGCACGTGTACGCCGAGCTGCGCAAGGGCTCCCACGCCGCGATCCCGTTCCCGCGCGACGAGCCGCGGACCTTCACCGCCGCCTTCCTGGTGGACCGCGTCGGAACCCGCGGATTCCTGGAGAAGGTGGAGGAGCTGGCCCGCGCCAACCCCGATCTGTCGATGGACGCCACGGGGCCGTGGCCGCCGTACGATTTCGTCCGGCTCCGGCTGGAACGATGAAGCACCCCCGGGCTTGACACCCGGGCCATCTTTCTCGCTCTCCATTCGCCCGACCACCGCCGCCGACCATTCATGCGCCTGGAAGCCGAAGTCCTCACCCTCCGCACCCGCCACGCCTTCCACATCGCCCGCGCGGCGTCGCCGCCCGCGAGGTACGACGTGTGGGTGCGGCTCCGCGACGACGATGGATACGAGGGGTGGGGCGAGGCCGCGGCGACTCCGTTCTACGGGGAGACGGCGGAGACGGTGACCGCGGTGCTGCCGCGGCTCTCCGAGGCGCTGGAGGGCGCGGCCGGGGGCGACCCGTTCGCGCTGGAGCGGATCGAGGCGGCGCTGGCGCATTCCATCGGCCGGAACCCGGCCGCGAAGGCGGCGGTCTCCGCGGCGCTGCACGACCTGGTGGGGAAGCGGCTCGGCGTTCCCGTGTGGAAGCTGTGGGGACTCGATCCGGCCGCGGCCCCGGTCTCCTCCTTCACCGTCGGCATCGACGAGACGGAGGTGATGCGCGAGAAGGTGCGCGAGGCCGCCTCGTACCCGGTGCTCAAGATCAAGGTGGGGTCTCCGCGCGACGAGGAGATCCTGCGCATGATCCGCGACGAGGCGCCCGACAAGGTCCTCCGCGTGGACGCCAACACCGGCTGGACCGCCAAGCAGACCCTCGCCGCCCTGCCCATGCTGGTTGAGTACGGCGTGGAGTTCGTGGAGCAGCCGCTCCCCAAGCAAGACCTGGAGGGGCTGCGCCTGGTGCGCGAGCGCTCCCCGCTCCCCATCGTCGCCGACGAGTCGTGCGAGGTCGCCTCCGACGTGGCGAAGCTCGCAGGCGTGGTGGACGGCGTGAACATCAAGCTCGCCAAGTGCGGCAGCCTCCGTGAGGCCCTCCGCATCGTGCACGCCGCCCGCGCCCACGGGATGCGCGTGATGCTCGGGTGCATGGTGGAGTCCACCCTCGGCATCGCCGCCGCCGTGCAGCTCGCCCCGCTGGTGGACTGGGTGGACCTGGACGGCGCCGCCCTCCTCGCCCACGACCCGTTCACCGGCCCCGGCCTGGAGCCGGACGGCAGGCTCCGCTTCAACACCGAGCCCGGCCTGGGTGTGACGAGGCGCGAGAGCGCCTGAGCTTCACACCACCTCCCGCGTGAGGGATGCGAGCCCGAAGGGGCGAGACCCGGCGGCTGTTTGCCGGGGCTCGACTCCGTTGGGCACGGTCGTATCGTGCCCTACGGAGCCGCAGCCCGACCCCCGCCAGCGGGGGGCACGCCCAAACCCTGCAGTCCGCCTGAAAACGAGTGTTCGTCGAAGTCGCCCTTCCGCTCCCGGTGCTCCACACCTTCACCTACGCTGTCCCGGAGGGGATGCGCGAGAGTGCGGTGCCGGGCGCGCGCGTACTCGTCCCCTTCGGGCGGAAGGAGCGGATCGGGTGGATCGACCGGGTGGCGGAGGCGCCGCCCGCCGGGCGCATCCTCCCCATCCACGGCGTGCTGGACGAGACGCCCACCGTCACGCCGGGGCTTCTCCAGCTGGCACGCTGGATCGGGGAGTACTACGTGGCTCCGCTCGGGCAGGTGCTGCGCACGGCGCTGCCGGCGGCGCTCTGCGACTCGTCCACCGACTACGTGGAGCTCGCGGAATCGCCGGAGCGGCCGTACGAGACGGGGAACGAGCTGGAGGGGAAGGTGCTCGGCTGGCTGCGTGGGAAGGAGGGGCCGCAGGCCGTGTCCCGGCTGCGGCGGGAGTGCGGCGACCGCGTGTGGTGGCCCACCATCCGCCGGCTGGAGGAGGTGGGCGCCGTCCGCGTCGTCACCGAGGCGCCGCGGCTGGAGCCGGCGGTGCGCACCCGGCGCGTGCTGCGCCTGCTCTCGGACATCCCCAGCCTCACGGAGCGGGAGCGGATCTTCGGGCGGGCGAAGCGGCAGCGGGAGTGCTTCGAGCTGGTGGAGTCGATGGGCGGCAGGGCGGAGGTCCCCCAGCTCGCCGGGGCGCTCGGCTTCTCGTACCCGATCGTGAACGCGCTGGTGGAGAAGGGCGTCGCCGTGGTCGAGGAGGAGGAGGTCTCCCGCGATCCGTACGCCGGCATCGAGGCTCCCGAGGCGCCGTCGTTCCGGCCCACGGAGCAGCAGCAGGCCGCCATCGACGCGCTGGTGGGCGCTTCGCGCAGCCCCCAGCCGGGGACCTTCCTGGTGCGCGGCGTCACCGGGTCGGGGAAGACGCTGGTGTACATCGAGCTCCTCCGCGAGGTGGTGGAGCGGCAGGGGCGCACCGCCATCGTCCTGGTCCCGGAGATCGCGCTGACGCCGCAGACGGTGGGGCGCTTCAAGGCGGTGTTCGGCGACCAGGTCGCCGTGCTGCACTCCGCCCTCTCCGACGGCGAGCGCTACGACGAGTGGCGCTCCCTGCGCGCCGGGGAGAAGCGGATCGTGGTGGGGGCGCGCTCCGCCGTCTTTGCGCCGCTGGACGACGTGGGCGCCATCGTCGTGGACGAGGAGCACGAGGGCTCCTACAAGCAGGCGGAGGCGCCGCGCTACCACGCGCGCGAGGTGGCTGTGGTGCGCGCGCAGGCGGAGGGCGCCGTCTGCATCCTGGGCTCGGCCACCCCCTCGCTGGAGAGCTGGGCCGCCGCCGCGGCGGGGAAGTTCCGCCTGCTGGAGCTCCCGGACCGCGTCGGCGGGCGCCCGCTCCCCCCCATCCGCGTGGTGGACCTCCGCGTCGAGCGGAAGCGGCAGCGCGAGAGCAGCGGCCCGCTCCAGGAGAGGGCGCCGGTCATCATCGCCGACGCGCTGGCCGACGCCGTGCGCGCCCGCCTCCGGGCCGGCGAGCAGACCATCCTCCTCCTCAACCGCCGCGGGTACGCCACCTTCGTGCAGTGCCGCGAGTGCGGGCTGGTGTGGCACTGCCCGGAGTGCAACGTGTCGCTCACCTACCACCGCCGCCGGCAGCGGCTCACCTGCCACTACTGCCTGCACGAGGAGCCCGCGCCGTCGCGCTGCTCCGCCTGCGGCTCGGCGGACCTGAGCTTCCGCGGGGTCGGCACCGAGCAGGTGGAGCGCGCGGTGGGGGAGGCGTTCCCCACTGCCCGGGTGGCGCGGATGGACGTGGACACCACCTCCGGGAAGTGGGCCCACCACGAGATCCTGGGGCGGGTGGAGCGCGGCGAGGTGGACGTCCTCCTCGGCACCCAGATGATCGCCAAGGGGCTGGACTTCCCCAACGTCACGCTGGTGGGCGTCATCAACGCCGACGTCGGGATCAACCTCCCCGACTTCCGCGCCACCGAGCGCACCTTCCAGCTCATCACGCAGGTGGCGGGGCGGGCGGGGCGCGGGCCCAAGGGCGGCGAGGTGTTCGTGCAGACGGCGCTCCCTGAGCACTACGCCATCACCTGCTCCACGGACCACGACTTCATCGGCTTCGCCGGCCGGGAGCTGGACGCGCGCCGCGACCCGCAGTATCCTCCGCACTGCCGCCTGGTGAACGTGGTGGTGAGCGGGCTGGAGGAAGCCGGCACGCAGGAGGCCGCGGCCCGGGCGGCGGCGTGGCTCGACGGGCTCCTCCGCGCCCGCAAGGTGGAGGGCGTCGGGATCATCGGCCCCGCACCGTGCCCCATCGACCGGATCCGCGGCCGCTGGCGCTGGCACCTCCTGCTCCGCTCCGAGAGCCCAAAGCTTCTCGGCGAGATCTCGCGCTTCTTCTACGAGCGCTTCGACGTGCCCCGCGGGAAGCTGGACCTCCGCGTCGCCATCGACCGGGATCCGGTGTCGCTGCTATAGGGTGGCCGTGGGCGTCTCGCGCGGACGGTCGGAGGCGGGATGGTCTCCGGAAACGCCAAACTCGCTACGCTCGGACACAAGGCGTTTCCTCCGACCACCCCGCCTCCTCCCTGCGACCCTCTCCGCGAGGGTACCGAAAGGCAGTTGCCGTGCTCCCCTCTCCCGCTTGCGGGGGAGGGTGGCGAGCCTAAAGCGAGCCGGGTGGGGGCCCGCACTCACGCACTCACGCACTCCCTCATGACCCACGCCGCCTCCACCTGGGCCGCCCTCGCCGCCGTGCGCCGCGAGGCGCCGCTGGTGCACAACATCACCAACTACGTGTCGATGGACGTCGCCGCCAACGGCCTCCTGGCCGCGGGCGCATCGCCCGCCATGGTGCACGCCGTGGAGGAGGTGGAGGACTTCGTCGCCATCGCGAGCGCGCTGGTGGTGAACATCGGGACGCTGTCGCCCCCGTGGGTGGAGGCGATGGAGCGGGCGGCGGACCGCGCGCGTGGGCTGGGCAAGCCCTGGGTGCTGGACCCGGTGGGGGCGGGGGCGACGCCGTACCGTACCGGCGTCGCGCGGGCGCTGGCCCGCCGCGGGCCGACGGTCATTCGAGGCAACGCCTCCGAGGTCCTGGCCCTGGTGGAGGAGGGGACGGCGGGGAAGGGGGTAGACAGCGCGCACGGCTCCGACGAGGCGCGTGACGTCGCCCGCGGGCTCGCGCGGGAGCTGGGGTGCGTCGTGGCCGTGACCGGAGCCGTGGACTACGTGACGGACGGCGACCGCGTGCTGGCGGTCGCCAACGGGCACCCGCTCATGGCGCGCGTCACGGCGCTGGGGTGCACCGCCAGCGCGCTCGTCGGCGCCTTCGCGGCCGTGGAGCCGGAGCCGCTCCGGGCCGCCGCGTACGCGCTGGGAGTCATCGGACTGGCGGGGGAGGTCGCGGCGCGCGAGTCGCCCGGCCCGGGGACCCTCCGCTGGCGGATCCTGGACGCCCTCCACCAGCTCGACGAGCAGGCCGTGCTGAAGGGCGTGCGGATCTCCTGATCCGACCCTGCCGCTCAGCCCCCGGCGTTCTGGAGCCGGCGTACCTCGTCCCGCAGCCACGGCCCGACGTCCGCCTCCCCGAGGTCCGGGCGGAACTGGAGGGCCGCGATGTCCCACTTCTTGTCGTTCTGCACCCCCTTCACCCCGTGCAGGGTCCACGCCTCCATGTGGGTGAAGAGCCGCTTGTGCGTGGGCTCGATCTGCCACTTGTCGCAGAGCTGCGTGACGAAGCGCAGCCCGGCCGCCACCTGCGACGCGGTGAGGGGGGCCGGCCCGAAGCTGCCCCCGCGGACGGCGTTCAGCATCCCCGCGAACGACACCCCCACCGACCCGGTGTTGTAGCCACCGGTGTGCGCTGCGTAGGCGCCGTTGGCGAGCTGCGCCTTGAGGTTCGCCGCCACCGGGTGCACCCCGGCGACGATGGTGCCGTCCTGGTTGATGATGTAGTGATAGTGCTGCCGGTCCATCCCGTTGGCCGACTTCGCGCCGCCCGTCCAGTGCAGGATGATCCGCTTGGGGGCGGACGGCAGGCCGGAAAGGGCGGGGATCGCGGGTGCGCTCATGGTACGCCTCGGGTTCGGGGGCTGTGGACGCCGCGCGGGACCCGGCGAAGTCACGCATCTCTGGTGCCGGACGGCGCACCGCTCGCGCTTGTTTCCCAAGCGACTACGGGACAACACGATCGGAATCCGGCGGGATCTGTGCTGTCCGCGGCGGGGGCGGGGCGGGGGTGGGGCGGTGGGGCGCGCGTGTCCCACCGCTGCTTCCCGCCCGGCTACATCTCCGAGTTGATCTCCCCGCCCAGCAGCACCACGAGCCCGGTCATGTACATCCACAACAGCAGGACGATGATCACGCCCAGGAAGCCGTACGTCTCCCCGTACGAGCCGAAGTTGGCGATGTAGTAGCGGAAGCCGGTGGTGGCGAGCGCCCAGAGGACCGCCGCGATGGCGGCGCCCTTGAAGATCTTCCACTTGTCCGCCCACTGGTCCCGGTTCGGGAGGACGTAGTAAGCGATCCAGAAGGCGCCCACCACCAGGAGGAACGCGAGCGGCCACTGGAGCAGGCCCCAGACCGCCTCGGCCGTCCCCCACAGGCCGATTGACCGTGCGATGGCCGGCCCCGCGAGGATGGCCATGCTCCCGGCCAGGAAGAGCACGGCGAACGCCAGCATCACCCCGATCGCGATGGCGCGGCGCCTGAGCCAGGAGCGGCCCTCCTTCACGTCGTACGCCTTGTTCAGCGAGTCCGCGAGCGCCGCGAAGACGTTGGAGGCCGCCCAGAGCGCCAGCAGCAGGCCGAGCGAGAAGGGCCCCGGCGCCTGCTCGTACACCACCTGCTGCACGAACTGGTCGACCAGCGCGGATGCGTCCTCCGGGAGCGCGCTGCCCAGCCGTTCGGTGATCCACATCGCGGCGGCGTTCCCCCCGAAGAATCCCGTGAACCCGAAGATCACCAGGAGCGCCGGGGGAAGCGAGAGGAAGGCGAAGTACGCCAGCTTCGCGGCCTGCCCTATGACGTCGTCCTCCTGGACCTCGCGCCACACGCGCTTCACGAAGCCCTCCGCCGGCCGCGCGGACGCGGTGGAGGCCGCCGCCGTGGGCGGGGGAACGGTCCGGGAGGGGGTCGGTGGTGCTGCGGGCCGCCCGCCCTGCGCCGCCACGAGCACGGCGATGCGGTTCACGCCGGCCGGAGCCGCCGCGGCGGGG
>DASYWD010000479.1 GCA_035936415.1 Longimicrobiaceae bacterium | reverse complement strand
GCGGCGGGGTGGGGCTGGCCGCCGCCTGCGACCTCGTCATCGCCGCCCCGGAGGCGCGCTTCTCCCTCCCCGAGGTGGTGCTGGGGGTGATCCCCGCGGTGGTCACGCCCTTCCTGCTGCGCCGCCTCCCGCCGGGGCGCGCCGGCGCCCTGTCGCTGGGGAGCCGGACGCTGGGCGCGGCGGAGGCCCACGCCCTGGGGCTGGTGGACGAGGTGGCCGCGGACGGGGTGGAGGCCGCGCTGGAGCGGCAGCTCGGCCGGGTCTTCCGCTCCTCGCCCGCCGCGCTCGCCGCGCAGAAGCGGCACCTGGACGCCCTCTCCGGGGGCGCGGCGCTCGAGGCGCAGGCCGCCGCCGCCGTGGACCGGCTGCTGGAGGTGCTCGCCGACCCGGAGGCGCTGGAGGGCGCCCGCGCCTTCGCGGACGGCTTCGCCCCCGCCTGGTTCGCCCGGCCGCCGCGGAGGGCATCGTGAGCGGCGTGGTACGGGTGGAGACGCTGGAGCCGGGGATCGTGGAGGTGCGCATCGACGACCCCGAGGGGCGCAACCGGATGAGCGACGCGGTCTGCGACGGGCTGATGGACGCGCTCGCCGGGCTGCGCAGCGACCCCGAGCTCCGGGTGGTGCTCCTGGCCGGGCGGCCCGACGTGTTCTGCGCCGGGGCGCCGCTCGAGACGCTGCACCGCCTCGCGGAGGGCGCGGTGGACGTGAAGGACCTGCACCTCTCCGAGGGAATCCTGGAATTCCCCCTTCCGGTGGTGGGCGCCCTGGAGGGGCACGCCGTGGGGGGAGGGCTGATGGTGGCGCTCTGCTGCGACCTCCTGGTGGCGGCGGAGGGGGCCCGCTACGGGGTCAACTTCGTGGATCTGGGCTTCACCCCGGGGATGGGGACGACGCGGCTCCTCCCCGCGCTGGCGGGGCCGTTCCCGGCCGCCGAGATGATCCTGACCGGCACCCTCTTCCGCGGGCGCGACCTGCAGGGGCGCGGACTCTTCAACCGCGTGGTCCCCGCGGACCAGGTGTGGGGCGCCGCGCTGGACCTGGCGCTCCGCATCGCCGACAAGCCGCGCCACGTGCTGGAGATGCTGAAGCTGACGCTGGCGCTGCCGCGCCGCAAAGCGCTCCAGGAGGCGATGACGACCGAGCACCTGATGCACCAGGTGTGCTTCGGGCGGGAGGAGACGCGCGCGGCCGTGGAGGCCGCCTACATCCGCTGACCTGAACAACCCATGCAAAGGAGCGAGAAAGATGACGCGTGAAGCCGTCGTGGACGTGGTGACCCGGAACATCCGCATGAACGTGGACGGCCTCCCGGCCGGTGAGATCGACACCTCGCGCTCCATGAAGGAGCTGGGCGCCAGCAGCCTGGACATCGTGGAGATCGTCTCCGGTTCCATGCGCGAGCTGCGCATCCGCGTGCCCCGCACCGAGCTCGCGAAGCTGAAGAACGTCGACGACCTGGTCGACCTGTTCGTCCGCTCCGCCGCGGCGGCCTGAGGCGGAGCGGACCGTGGCTCGCGGAGGCGGGATGACCGAGAGGCCCGTGGAGGGGATCGCCGTGGTCGGCATCGGGTGCAGGTTCCCCGGCGCGGACGGGCCGGCGGCGTTCTGGCGGCTGCTGCGGGACGGTGTGGACGCCGTCACGGAGGTGCCGGCGGAGCGCTGGGACGCGGACGCCCTGTACGACCCCGACTTGGGGACGCCGGGGACCGCCAGCACCCGATGGGGCGGCTTCGTTTCCGGGTTGTGGGAGATGGACGCCCCCTTCTTCGACGTCTCGCCCCGCGAGGCCGCGGCCATGGACCCGCAGCAGCGCCTCCTCCTCGCCGTCGCCTGGGAGGCGCTGGAGCACGCCGCCATCCCTCCGGAGCAGCTCGCCGGCGGCGACGGCGGGGTGTTCCTGGGGGTCGGGCCCAACGAGTACGCGGCCACCGGCTTCGGCGACCTGGCGCGGGTGAACGCGTACTTCGCCGCCGGCAACGCCACGTGCATGGCGGTGAACCGGGTCTCCGGCTTCCTGGACCTGCGGGGTCCGGGCCTGGCGGTGGACAGCGGGTGCTCGTCGTCGCTCCTGGCCGTCCACCTGGCGTGCCAGGCGCTGCGCGCGGGGGAGTGCTCGACGGCGCTGGCCGGCGGGGTGAGCGCGGTGCTCTCGCCGCAGGCCGCGGTGGGGCTCTCGCAGGCGTGGATGAGCGCCGCGGACGGGCGCTGCAAGAGCTTCGACGCCGCGGCCGACGGCTACGTGCGCAGCGAGGGGTGCGGGGTGGTGGTGCTCAAGCGGCTCGCCGACGCGCTCCGCGACGACGACCGCGTGCTGGCGGTGCTCCTGGGCTCCGCGACCAACCAGGACGGGCGCGGAGCCGGGCTCACCGTTCCCAGCCCGGCCGCGCAGGCGGCGGTGGTCCGCCGGGCGCTGGAGCGCTCCGGGGTGGAGCCGGACGGGGTGGACTACGTGGAGGCGCACGGGGTGGGCACCCCCGCCTCCGACCTCGCGGAGGCGGAGGCGCTGACGGCGGTCTTCGGCGGCCCGCGGGTGGGGGAGCCGTGCACGGTGGGCTCGGTGAAGACCAACGTGGGGCACCTGGAGCCGGCCGCGGGGATCGCCGGGCTGGTGAAGACGGTGCTCGCGCTGGAGCACGGAGAGATCCCCCCGCACCTGCACTTCCGCGAGCTCCCCGAGGAGATCCGGGCGGCGGGCTTTCCCTTCCGGATCCCGCTGGAGCGCACCCCCTGGCCCCGCTCCGGGCGGCCGCGGCGGGCCGGGATCAACTCCTTCGGGCTGGGCGGGACCAACGTGCACCTGGTGGTGGAGGAGCCCCCGGCCCTCCCGGCCCCGGTGGCGGTCTACACCGGGGTCGGGGAGAGGCGGCTCCTCCTCCTCTCGGCGCGCACGGAGCCGGCGCTGCGCGCGCTGGCCGGGCGCTGGGCGGAGCGGCTGGAGGGGGCCGGGGCGGCGGAGCTGCGCGACCTCTGCCACAC
>DASYWD010000478.1 GCA_035936415.1 Longimicrobiaceae bacterium | reverse complement strand
GCCTCCTCCTGCGCGCCGTCGGACGCGGTCCGCACGGCGGCGACCAGCGCGTCCGTGACCCGGCTCATCGCCGAGGTCACCACCACGGGCGCCAGGCCGCGCCGCGCGGCGACGATCTCCGCCACGCGGGCGAAGGCGGCGGCGTCCTCCACCGAGGTGCCGCCGAACTTGAGGACGGTCGGGGTGGCCTCCATGCTCAGATCACCTCGCCGCCGGCGGGCGGTGGGGAGAAGAGCGGCGTGCTCAGGTAGCGGGCGCCGGTGTCGGGCGCGATGGTCACCACCCGCCCCCCCGGCCCCACCTCGCGCGCCACCTGCAGCGCGGCCCACACCATCGCCCCCGAGCTCATCCCCACGAACAGCCCCTCCTCCCGGGCCAGCCGCCGCGCCACCGGGAAGGCGTCCTCCTCCCATGCCTTGGTCATTGCGTCGATCACGGTGCGGTCCAGGTTGGGGGGGATGAACCCCGGCCCCATCCCCTGGAACTGGTGCTGCCCCCGCTCCTCGCCGTGCAGGACGGCGGAGCGCCCCGGCTCCACCGCGTGGACGTGCACCGACGGGTCGTGCTCCTTGAGCCAGCGCCCGACGCCGGAGATGGTGCCGCCCGTGCCGGTGCCGTACACGAAGGCGTCGATGCGCCCCTTCATCCCGCTCCAGATCTCCGGGCCGGTGGTCTCGTAGTGGATGCGCGGGTTGGCCGGGTGGGCGAACTGGTTGGGGAGGAAGGCGCCCGTGGTGTCGCGGATCCGCTCCGCCTCCTCGATGGCGGCCAGCATCCGCCGCTCCGGGTCGGTGAGGACCAGCTCCGCCCCGTACGCGCGCAGCGTCGCCTTGCGCTCCTCGCTCATCTGCGCGGGGAGGCAGAGGACCAGCCGGTAGCCGCGCGCCGAGGCCACCTGCGCCAGCCCGATCCCGGTGTTCCCGGAGGTGGGCTCCACGATGGTGCCCCCGGGCTCCAGCAGACCGCGCCGCTCCCCGTCCAGGATCATGGCCAGGGCGGTGCGGTCCTTGATGGAGCCGCCGGGGTTCATCCCCTCCACCTTCACCCACACCTCCGCCATCCCCGGCTCCACCACCCGCTCCAGCCGGACGAGCGGGGTCCGGCCGATGAAGGCGTCGATCATCCCGCGGCCGCGGCGGCGCCCTCCAGCTCCAGCTCCCAGCCGAGCCGGGTGTCCGGCGCGAGGGAGTGGACCACGGAGCAGTACCTGTCGAACGACAGCTGGATCGCGCGCTCCACGTGCGCCCGCTCCGTGTCGGCGGCCACGGAGTAGACCAGCGTCACGTCGGTGAGGCGCCGCGGGGGCTCCGGGGCGCGCGAGAACTCCGCGCGCACGCGGAGCGAGGCCGGCGGCGTGCGGCGCTTGTTCAGCACCTCCACGACGTCGATGGCGGAGCAGGCGGCGATGGACACCACCAGGGCATCGACGGGGCTGGGGGCGGCCTCGCGGGCGCCGTCCACCAGGAGCGTCGGCCCGCCCCGCGGCCCGCCGCGGTAGCGCATCCCCCCCTCCCACACCACCTCCACCGGGTACGGCGAAGCGACTCCCTCCGGCATGTCGGTCCTCCCGTTCGTGAAAAGCGAATCGCCCCGCGCGGGCGGGGCGATCACGGCGTGCGGCGCGGGATCGCTCCGTGTCAGTACGGGCGGCGCGGTCCGGCGCCCGGCGTCCGGCCGGTGTCGTCGGGATACTGCGGATCGCGCGGCTTGGTGCGGCTCGTCGCCGACAGGATCCCGATCCCGATCAGCACCACCACGCCGATGCCGATCCACACCCCCGGCACGTTGAGCATGTACGCGCCGGCGGCCAGCCCGATCACGACTATGATAAACCCGAGCAGGTACGTCTGAAAGGACGACATGTTCCCTCCGCGGAAGAGTCCGTCCGGTGCCTCCTGGCCCGGCAGACGCCGTTCCGATGCAGAAGGAGTGCCGCTGGAGCGCGCCTCGTCAGAACGGGACCCATCGGCTCACCTTGAGGAGCAGCACGTTCGTGGAAGGGGCCTTCCACAGCCCGGCCGCTCCCTCCCGCAGGTCGAACGTCCCGTCCGTGAGGGACTCCCGCCGCCCCTGGCTCCAGACCAGGAAGAGGGTGCTCCCCGGCCCGTATTCCCAGCGCAGCACCGCGTTGGAGCGGAGCTGGCGGACGTTGAAGTCGGGGTTGCGGAACTCCGTGTCGGTCCTTCCGTCGCCGTCGAGGTCCACCCGGTAGCGGTCGGCCTCGGACCTGAAGAGGTCGCCGGGCTCGAACCGCCGGAAGCGGTCCCCGGTCTCCGCGGCCCTGGGGCTTGTCACTTCCGCGAAGCGGTCGTAGGTGCCTGCGTTCAGGAACGGCTCCGCGTAGAGCTGGAAGGAAAGCCCGGGCGAGAAGGTGTAGTTCAATCGCGCCTTCAGCGACAGCTCCGCCTGCCGGAGACGGCCGAAGAAGTAGTGCCGTTCCCCGTCCACCTCCCGCTGCCCCACGTACTGCCACGGGTCGCGGTTCCACTCCATGGAGGGCCCCACCGAGAGCTCCAGGGCCGCGGTCCTGAGCTCCACGCTGGGGCTGACGTCGAGGAATCGGTCACCCTCGGCGTCCCCCAGCTTGGCGTTGACGAGGAGCCGTCCGCTCACGCGTTTGCGGCGGTCGGTGCGGAGGCTCACGACCGGGCGCCAGTATCCCGGGATCTGCAGCGCGGGCCCGCCGCGAAGCGCGCTCGTGGAGAGCGCGGGATACCTCCGCATGAGCTGCGCGAACCCGCTCCACCGGTTGGCGAGTTCGAAGTTGCTGAAGAGGGTGGTGACGGTGCCGACCCGCTCCCCGCCGGAGGTCCAGTCCGAGCCCTGGCTGAGGCGGAGGTCCCAGCGCCGGAAGCGCGGCCCGGGGCGGTGCCGCCGGTATTCCACCGCCAGCCTCTGAAAGATCCGGTCGGCCACGGGCTGGTACCCCAGGTCGTTGGCCTCGAATCCCGGGGAGAGCAGGCTCCCCTCCGCCTCCCACCGCCAGCTCCCCCCGATCCGGGCCACCTGGAGCGAGGCCGCCGCGCCGCCGAGGACGGTGGCGTCGGGGTGGTAGTCGAGGTGCCACGCGTCGGGCCGCTGAAGGTAGCGGGCGGAATTCCGCTGCAGGCGCTGGATGGCCGGGACGCCCCCTCGGACCTGGCTCGCTGCCGCGTAGCCCCGCACCTCGTAGTCTCCCCCACCGAAGCGGTGCCGGGCATCCATGCCGCCCACGAAGGCGGCGTCGGGAAGGAAGGCGAGCGCGTCGTCCTCGATGGAGCGGTGCGTAGCGGTGAAGATCGCGCCCACCGAGCTTCCCCCGCCCCGGAAATCCCGGGTGGCACGGAGCACCCCGTAGTTGGTCCACGGCTCCACGGCGGCCTCCCGCACCTGCCTGTCGGAGGCGACGTAACGCCCGGTCACGGGCGCGGTCAGCGCGTCCAGGAAGCCGAGGGACCAACCTCCGGAGGTCTTCCCGGAGAGCTTCACCGCACCCAGTATGGTGCTCGCCTCGGGCACTTCCCGGAACCGGGCGCTCCCGGGGACGCCGCCCTGGGGGCGCCGTCCGATCCGGCGCGGATAGAAGAGATCCTCGCCCCCGGAAAGCCCGAACTCGAAGATGTCCGTCCCCTCCAGGAAGAAGGGGCGCCTCTCTTCGAAGCGGGTCTCGAAGGCGGTCAGGTTGACCTCCGCGGGATCGGCCTCCACCTGGCCGAAGTCGGGGTTCAGGGTGGCGGTGAGCGAAAAGTCGGAGCTGAGGCCGTAGCTCAGGTCGAGCCCCAGGGAGCCGCCGGGTTCGTTCGGCCGGTGGAACGGGTCCGCATCCTCGCCGGGGGCGCGGGTGAGCCGGCCGACGGCATAGGGGAGGAGCTCCAGCCTGCGGGGTGCGGAGACGCCGCCCAGCCCCGCGAGCACCCCGAAGCTGGACACGTACCCCGGCGAGCTCGGCAGCCACGGCGACCAGAAGCTCCTCTCCCCCCGCCGCGCGAGGTATCGCCCGAAGTTCACCCCCCACGACGTCTGCCCGGGGCTGAAGCGGAGCTGCGAGAGCGGGATCCTGAACTCCGCCGTCCAGCCCGCGGAGTCGACCCGGGTCGCCACGCTCCACACCGCGTCCCAAGTCGGGTCCTCCCTCGCGTCGTCGTAGACGAAGAGGTCCTTCCGCACCTCCCTGGGATTCACCGCGAAGACGTACGCCGTGCGGTTGTCGTCGCGGCTGTCCAGCATCACGTATGCCCAGTCGGAGTGCTCTATGCTCGCGTCCCGGCGGGCGAGGGGCCTGGCGATGGAGTCCGCCCGTGTGTCATGCAGGCGCATCGCGACGTAGATCGCCTCCGCGTCGTATACGACCCGGACCTCCGTCTCCTCCGCCGCCGGAGCGGCGGGGCTGGGTTCCCGCTGTACGAAGCCCGTGGCGATGGGCGCCGACGCCCACGCCGGGTCGTCGAGGTGGCCGTCGATGCGCGGCGGTGCCTTCTCTACTCGAAGGGCGGCGACCTGCCGGAGTGAGTCGGCCGCCCAGCCAGGTCGGGAGCTCTCCTGGGCGTTCAGAGCCTGCGCGAGACTCCAGAGGAGGGTGATCATCGAAACGGGGACGAGGGATCGCATGGTTCAGCAGCCTGTTCGGGTGACAGTGACTGCCCACCACGATATCCTGCCTGCCGGATCCCTGCGCGACCGGTGTAACGGATCCGTTCGGGGCCGCCACGAACCGTCCGGATGTCGCAATCGGATGACGATCTGCCGCACACCGCCGGCGTGTGCGCCGTCGAGACCGGCTGATGCGCCCGTCACGGCAGTTCATGCCGCGGCGCGACCGTCCTGTGACGTGGAGGTTGCCCATGCCGGGGGTGGGAGGTTTACATGTGAGGTCAAAACCCTCAGCCCGGTCGAACAACGGCATGCACGCTGTCTCTGCCCCGCCCCCCTCGTCCGCCCCGCAGCCACCGGATCGCCACGAGCTGCGGATCGGGGCGCTCTGGAAACCGATCCTCGGCTTCTGGGCGCTCTACTGGGCGGCGTACGCCGCCATCCAGACGGTCGCGTGGGGGCTGGACCCCGGGAGCTACTACACTCTCCCCACCGCGGCACGCCTCCTGGAGGAGTTCTGCGAGGCTGCGCTCTGGGCCCTGCTCACCCCCCTGATCTTCTGGTTGAGTGGCCGCTTCCCGATCGGGCGTGGGAGCTGGCACAGGAACGGCCCGCTGCACGTGGGCGCCGCGCTCCTGATCACCGGAGTGTACGAATACCTCACGTTCCACGTACACAACCTCCTCGCGCATCCTCCGGCGGAGCGGCACCCCTCCAACCTGGCCGCAATGGCGGCACACGTGCTCGACGTGCAGTACCGTCTCCAGCTGTTCTTCTATCTCGCCATCCTCACTGCCGGGTGGGCGCTGCATACCTACCGCGATCTCCAGCGCCAGCAGCTCGCTGCGGCGCGCCTGCAGGCGCAGCTCTCGGAAGCCCGCCTCCAGGCCCTCCGCATGCAGCTCCACCCGCACTTCCTCTTCAACACCCTGAACACCATCTCCAACCTCACGCAGCGGGACCCGCGTGATGCGCGACGGGTGATCGCCCGCCTGGGCGAGCTGCTGCGTCGCGCGCTCGAATCGACGGAGCAGGAAATCCCGCTGGGCGAGGAGCTGCGGTTCGCGCAGGGCTACCTGGACATCGTGCGGGCCCGCTTCGGCGAGCGGCTCCGGATCGAACTGCAAGTGGCGCCCTCGCTGGAGGACGCGCTGGTTCCGACCCTGATCCTGCAGCCGGTGCTGGAGAACGCGGTGGAGCACGGGGTCGCGGCTTCGCTGGCGGACGGATGGATCGGCGTGGAGGTGGAGCGCGAGGGCGAGGTGCTGCGCCTGCGGGTGAGCGACAATGGTCCCGGCTTCCGGGGCCGGGAGGTCGTGGAAGGCGTGGGGATCCGGAACACGCGGGCGCGCCTGGAGCAGCTCTACGGGCAAGCGGGCCGGCTGACCCTGCGCGACACCGATGGGGGAGGGGCCACGGTGGAGCTCGTGCTGCCGTATCGCGTCTCCACGCACGCCCGGCCGGAGCCCGCGCCCGAGCCCCTCGCTGTGGGCGGAGGCGAGTGAGTCCGCTCCGTGTCGTCGTGGTGGACGACGAGCCGCCGGCCCGGCAACGCCTGGAGGACCTCCTCTCCGGCCACGAGGACGTGCAGCTGGCGGGCTCCTTCGGGGATCCGCACCGGGCCGTCCAGACGCTCCTGACGGAGCCGGTGGACCTGGTCTTCCTGGACGTGCAGATGCCCGGGTTGACCGGCCTGGACGTGGTCCGCCTGGTAGGCCCCGAGCGGATGCCCGCCACGGTCTTCGTGACCGCGTACGACCGCTACGCGCTGCAGGCGTTCGACCTGGCCGCGCTCGACTACCTGCTGAAGCCGTTCGACGACGAGCGCTTCGAGCAGGCGCTCGCCCGCGCCCGTGAGCGTCTGCGCCTGCGCGAGGTGGACGACCTCACCCGCAGGCTTCGCGCTCTCCTGGACCCGAGCGGCCCGACACTCCCCGCCGCCCCGATGGAGAGGGAGATCCGGCACCTGGAGCGGATCGCGGTGGAGGTGAAGGGACAGCGCCTCCTGATCCCCGCGGAGCAGATCGACTACATCGCGGCCGACGGACCCTATGCAGAGATCCACACCAGCGGCAAGACCTACCTGCTGCGCGAGCGGATGCACGTGCTGGAGCGGGATCTGGACCCGCGGCACTTCGTCCGCATCCACCGCTCCACGATCGTGAACGTGGAGCGCATCGCTGCGCTGGAGCCGCTCTTCCGCGGCGACCACGTGGTTCGCCTGCGCGACGGGACCCGGCTCAAGCTCAGTCGCGAGCGGCGCGAGGAGCTGGCGCGGCGCCTCGGCATCCCCATCTGACCCGCTGCCGCTCAGAGCCCGTCGGCGTGGCGCCCGACCAGCGCCTCCAGCCACCCGTGGAGACGGTCGTTGCTGGCGAGCACGCGCCCCGTCTCCACCGGGCCGCCCGCGTCTCCCGGCCACCCGCCCACCCTCCCCCCCGCCTCCTCCACCAGCAGCGCCCCCGCGGCGACGTCCCACGGCCCGAGCCCCACCTCGAAGAACCCCTCCAGCCGCCCGGCGGCCACGTACGCCAGGTCCAGCGCCGCGCTCCCCGCGCGCCGCACGTCCTGCGCCTCGCCCAGGACGTCGACGAGCAGCCGGAAGAAGGGCTCCAGCTTCCCCTTCCCCTGCTTGAACGGGAACCCCGTCGCCAGCATGGCCCGCGCCGGCCGGTCCGTGGTGCTGACGCGGATGGGCGCGTCGTTCAGGAACGCCCCGCCGCCGCGCGCCGCATGGAACACCTCGCCCAGGAGCGGCGCGTGGATGACGCCCGCCGCCGGCCCCTCGTCGTCCGCGAAGGCGATGCTGACGCAGGTGAAGGGGTGCCCGTGCACGAAGTTGTTGGTCCCGTCGATGGGGTCCACGATCCACCTCCGCCCCCCGTGCAGCGCCTCCGCGGCCGTCTCCTCCGCGACGATCCCGTCGTCCGGGAAGTGCGCCCGGATGCGGGCGATCACCGCGCGCTCGGCCGCCTCGTCCACCGCGGTGACCAGGTCCGTGCGCTCCTTCTCCCGGACGTCGGCCACCCCCTCGCGGGCCACGATGAGCGCGGCGGCCTCCGCGGCGGCCCGGCGGGCGACGAGGAGCTCTGCGGCGAAGGGAAGATGAGACATGGACGACGAGTGCGTGAGTGCGAAGTGCGAAGTGCGGAGGTCAGGCAGGGGCTACTCCTCCGGTACCGCGGCCTCGGCCGGCTTCGGGCGGCCGCTGCGGAACAGCACCAGCGTGCTCCCCACGATCAGCAGGGCGCCGGCTACGCTCCACGCGTCCGGGAACTCGCCGAAGAAGAGCGCGCCCCAGGCGGCGGCGAAGACGATCTGCAGGTAGCCCACCGCGGTGGCGCGGCCGGCGCGCTCCATCTGCAGGCCGCGCGTCATGTACACCTGGGCGATCTGCGTCGCCGCGCCCACGCCCAGCAGCACCAGCCACTCCAGCGGCGTGGGCCAGCGCGGGCCTGAACCCAGCACCAGCAGGGGGATGGTGACCGGGATGGTGAGCAGCGGGAGGTAGAAGACGATGGTCAGCGGGTGCTCGTCGCGCAGCGTCCGGATGGTGGTGTACGCGCCCGCGCTGCACACCGCCCCCGCCACCGCGATCCCGACGTAGAGCGGGTTCAGCCGCGCCTGGCCGCCGAAGAGCGCGGCGGGGTGCGTCACCAGCACCACGCCGACCAGGCTGAGGAGCACGCAGGCGACCTCGCGCCGCCCCATCCGCTCCCCCAGCACCAGGCCGGCCAGCACCGCGGTGAACACCGGGTTCATGTACTGGATCACCGTGGCCTCGGCGATGGGGATGTGCACCAGCGAGAAGTAGAAGCAGCTCAGCGCCACCGCGCCGACCAGGCCGCGGAGCGCCAGCCGCCCCTTCGCCTTCCCCCAGAGCGGCGCCCCGGCGCGCCGCACCATCGCCCAGCTCAGCACCAGCGTCACCACGGCGCGCGCGAGCACGATCTGCTCGCTGGGGAGGCGGGTCCCCGCCACCTTCACCAGCAGGCTCATCACCGAGAACCAGAACGCCCCCACCGCCATGTACCGCAGACCCGCGGTGGAGGTGGGGACGGGGGAGATCGTCTCCGGCGCGCCGCCGGCAATCGCCGGGGCGGGCCTCATGGAATCCTGCATTCGCCACCTGTACGGACGCGCCCTCCACGCGCCGCGGCGGCGGGCGGGAGGACGCGCATCGACCGAAGGAGCCGCCGGAGCCCCGGCGCGCCCCAAAGATCGGAGGGGGTGCGCTCCCGCTGCACCCCCCGCGCCGAATGGGCCACGGCGCGCGGGGCGCGCGAGCGCGCTCCCGCTCCGGGCGTTCGGGCGGTTTGCCGCTGGCGGGATGCCCGACTAGCTTCCCGGCATGAACCGCCTCGCCGTCCTGTTCCGGCTCTGCATCGCGCTCCTCCTCCTCGCGGCCCTCCCGGCACCCGGGGCGGCCCACACCCGGCTGGAGTCCTCCTCGCCCGCCGCGGACGCGGTCCTGCGCACCCCGCCCACCGAGCTCCGCCTCCGCTTCACGCAGGGGGTGGAGCCGCGGCTCACCGCCGCGACGCTCGTTTCCGAATCCGGCGACACGGTGCAGGCGGGGGCCGCCGTCCCGGAGCCGGGCACGGGGAACCGCGCCCTCACGCTCCCGCTCCCCGCGGGGCTGGGGCCGGGGCGGTACCTGGTGGAATGGCGGACCGCCGGGGCGGACGGTCACGTGATCCGCGGCGCCTTCTCTTTCGCGGTGGAGGGGCTGGCGCTCCCGGCGGACACGGCGGCGCCCCCCGCGCCTCCGCCTCCCCCGCCGGCCGGCGGCCACGCCGGGGAGATGGAGGCGGACGGCGTCTTCTCCGCCGCCTCGCCTCTGGCGGTGCTGGCGCGCTGGCTCGCCTTCCTGGGCCTCCTGGGGCTGGTGGGCTCCGTCGCCTTCCGCCTCGCCGTGATCCCCGCGGCCG
>DASYWD010000477.1 GCA_035936415.1 Longimicrobiaceae bacterium | reverse complement strand
CCGGGGGGGGGGCGGCACCAGCCGCCCCCCCCGCAGAAGGGATCGAGGGGGACATGGGCCTACGCGTGCGCGTGCTTCGCGCGCGACTTGTACCACCACCCCACGATCGCGCCGAAGGCGATGTGGGCGACGATGGACACCCACCCGCGGCCGTTCGCGAACCACGGCCAGACCGGGTTCATCAGGTAGAAGACGAAGACGTAGAGCAGGAGCGCCAGGACGATCCCCACCCCGATCGCCGCGCCGAGCGACAGGTTCCGGACGATGAACGCGGTGGCGATCCCGAACGCGATGGACAGGGAGAAGTGGATCACCAGCGCCACCATCACAGCCCCCAGGTGGAACGTCGCCGGGGGCGGGAGGACGTCCTTCCCCATCCCGATCGCGGCGATCATGCGCGGGGGCGCCCACATGCTCGGGGCCCCGGCGAACATGGGGGCGAGCACCATCTCCATGACCAGGAAGACGATCCCCGCGACCACGCCGGCCATGATCGCGGCGCTCCAGTCGATCCCTGCGGTGTGGGCCCGATTCTCGATCGCGATGTCGGCCATCTCTACCTCCCGGTTCGGGTCGGGGCGAGTCCCCGACGGGGTTTAGGTCGGTCCTGCGAGGCTACTGCCCGGCGCCCCCTCCGTCGCCGCGCGGGGCACCGTCCGCCCGGAGATCCTGCCGATCCCCTGCACCCTGAGCTCGTCCACCTTCGCGGAACATCCCCTTCGCGAAGGCCGCGTCGGCCAGGAGCCGGGCAGTGCTTTCCGCCATGGGATTCTCCGGTCAGGCTGCGGGGGACCCGGGGGAAAAGATTGCAAGTCCCATTCCGTGTTGCACATTTTGCGACAGAGGGAGAGCCGGCGGGGAATCTGTCGCATTCGGCCGACGGCGGGTCAGGCGCGGTAGCGTTCCGCGTCGGCCTCTTTCAGCTCCAGGCCCATTCCCGGGCGGCCGGGATCGGGCCGCAGCGCGCCCGCCCGCGGCTCGGGCGCGCCCTCGAACAGCAGGCGCTCGATCCGGACGTGGTCGTGGAAGTACTCCAGGTGCCGCACCAGGGGGAGCGCGCAGGCGGCGTGGACGTGCAGCGCCGGCGCGGTGTGGGCGGAGAGCGGGAGGGCGTGCGCCGCGCAGAGGGCGCCCACGCGGAGGAACTCGGTGAACCCGCCGCAGCGGGTCGCGTCCGCCTGCAGGACGTCCACGGCCCCGGCCTCCAGCATGCGGCGGAAGTAGAAGAGGTCGTACCCGTACTCGCCCGCGGCGACGTCCATCCCGGCGGGCGCACGGTCCCGCAGCAGGCGCAGTCCCTCCACGTCGTCGGAAGAGACCGGCTCCTCGAACCAGCTCACCCCCAGCTCCGCGAAGTCCTCGGCGAAGGCCAGCGCCTGCTTGCGGCCGTACCCCCCGTTCGCGTCCACGAACAGCTCCGCCCCGGGGCCGATCGCCTCGCGGGCGGCGCGGACGCGCTCCAGGTCCCGCTCCGGCTCGGTGCCCACCTTCATCTTGACGCGCGGGATCCCCCGCTCCACCCAGCCGCCGAGCTGCTCCGCCAGCTCCGTGTCGGAGTACGAGGTGAAGCCGCCGCTCCCGTAGACCGGCACCTCGCGCCGCGCCGCGCCGAACAGCGACGCCAGGGGGAGCCCTAGCAGGCGCGCCTTGAGGTCCCAGAGCGCCGTGTCCACCGCGGAGATGGCCGCCGACGCCAGCCCGGGCCGCCCGACGTTGCGCACCGCGTGCCGCATCGCTTCCCAGGCGCCGGGCACGTCCATGGCGCAGCGCCCGCGCACGGCCTCCGCGAGGAGGCCGCGGATCAGCCCCGCCGCGGCGGAGTGCGTGTAGCTGTACCCCAGCCCCCGCTCGCCACCCCCGTCCGCCTCCACCAGCACGATGGTCGTCGAGTCCCAGCGCAGGGTGCCGTCCGCCTCCGGGCGATCCGTGGGGATGGTGTACGAGGACGCCTCGATCCGCTCGATGGTGGCCGTGGTCGGCATTGGATGCTCCGGCTGCGCGTCCAGGATTCCGTCACGCTCCCCCGCGGACGGGGAGCGCACCCGAGCTTCCGCGGGCATGCAAGCGCCATTCCCCCTGTTGCGCCTGGTGCAACAGATGCGCTGCCCCAGGAGGAGCTGTCGCAGGCCCGGGCCCGGCGGGCGGGGCGCTCAGCGTCCCTTTCCCTCCTCCTCCTGGAGCTTCTCACGGCCTGCCTCCAGGTTGAGGCGGACCAGCGCCTCGGCGAGCTCCTCCGCGGACTCCTCGCAGATCGCCGGCCCCGCCAGCGGCAGCAGGTTGGGAACCATGCCCTTCAGGAGCTTGCGGGCGGCGCGGGAAGCCAGGACCGGGCGGCTCCGGTCGATGTGCGCGAGCCCCTCCCGGTCGTCGACGAGCACCCCCCGGATCCGCTCGGGGTGAACGGTCACCACCTCCCGCACCCGCTCCACGAAGCCGGGGTCCACGCAGATCACCGTGATCTCCCCCTCCTCCAGGCGGCGCTCCATCTCGCGGATGGACGCCGCGCTGAGGCGGATCACCGCGAGCGGCTTCTCGAGAACCTCCGCCAGGTGCCGCACGGCGCCCGCGTGGTAGGTGGTCGTCACCAGGAGGTCGGCCTCCCGGATCTCGCGCGGAATCCGCTCGAGCACGATGCTCCCCACCTGGAGCGGCGCGAGGCGGTCGGCGTGGAGGGGCGACGTCTTGAAGCCGAAGTCCTGGTGGAGCTCGATGCACATCGCGTCCATCTGGTCGCGGGTGGACTCGATGCAGGCGCACCGAACCGTCCGGCTCTCCGTGCAGCGCCGCACGAAGTCGGGCAGCTCCGGCACCGCGATGCGCCGGTTCCAGGCGTCACGCAGGACCGTCACCATCCAGCGGGCGGTCTCGGCCAGCACACGGCCGCCGATCCGCTCCTGCTCCGCGACGAACACCCCGGCGCGGCCGCGCACCTGCACCAGCCCCTCCTCCTCCAGCCGCCGGTACACCCGGGCGACCAGGCGCAGATCCGCGCGGGTCTCTTCCGCCACCTCGCGGTAGGAGGGGAGCCGGTCGCCGGTGTCGAGGTGCCCACCGTGGATCCCCGCGATGATCCGCCCCCGGACGAGGTTCAGCACCTCCTGCTCAGACCACCCATCGCTGCGCCTGGTCCTCGCCATACGCGCCTCCGTGTTGATCAGGTCGTCGCCTGGAAACGGTCTGTTGCAGAATCTACAGCAAAAGAAGGGCACCCGCGACAAAAATCGTGTTTCGTCCGGCAAGTGGCCTGAAACGCGCTTGCGCGCGCGGAACCGCGGCCCTGTTGCCGGGGGCGCAACACGGAACGAGGCTTGCGTCCGGGCCGGCTCGCCGGACGAGCACCGGAATGGCAGGTCCCCACGATCCGCGACGCCCCATGACCTTCCTGTCTTCGCTGGACGCGGTGCGCGCCACCAACCAGCCGCCGGTGCGGTCGGCCTGGCGGGGTCCGTCGCTCCTCACGGTGGACACGCGCGGCCGGTGCGGCACGGAGCCGCTCACCGGCTTCTTCTTCCGGGAGACCCGCTGCATCCGCGACCTGGCCCTGCACCTGGAGGGGGAGGAGCCGCTCGGCGGGTCCATCGCGGAGGCGGAGAGCCACGCCGTCGAGCTGTCCTACCTCTTCCCGCCGGTGGACGACTTCGGGGGGGGCGGGAGCGGCTCTGGCGGGCGGGAAGAGCGGCACGGCATCCCGGTCCGCGGGCTCGACCTGGCCCTGCGCTACGAGGTGTTCCCCGCCTCGCTCCGCGCCCGGCTGCGGGTCACGAACCGTACGCTCGGGCCGGTGGAGCTCACGCTCGCCTGGACGCTCTCGGCCGACTTCGCGGACATCGGGAGCACCCAGCCCCGCGCGAGCGCCGGACCGGACGTCCCGGTGGAGACCCGGGCCACGGCGGGCGGGGTGGTGTTCCGCTCGGCGGAGCCCCGGCTTCCGCTCACCGTGGAGGTGCACGGCGCGGAGGACCACGGCTGGCGGTGGGAGGAGGGGAGGCTGCGCGCACGGGTGCGTCTCGCGCCGCAGGAGAGCGCCGACCTGGGGATCCGGGTGCGCGTCACGGACGCGGCCGACCCGATCGACGAGGCGGGGGAGGAGAGGCGCCTGGCGCACCTGGCGGAGGAGCTCGATGCCGTGGCGACGCTGTTCGCGCCGGGGGAGACGCCGCTCGTGGAGCTGACCCGCGGCGCGCTGCGCGACATCGCGGCCCTGGCGCTGCTGGACGGGCCGGAGGACGAATGGCTCGCCCCCGCGGCGGGGATCCCGGTCTACCACGCCTTCTTCGGGCGCGACATGCTGACGGCGGGGTGGCAGGCGGCGCCCTGGGACCAGGGGCGGCAGCTCCGCGACGTCCTGCGCGTCCTCGCCCGGCGCCAGGGGACCACCACCGATCCCCGCCGCGACGAGGAGCCGGGCCGGATCGTCCAGCAGGCCCGGCGCGGCCCGGAGCCGCGCCTGGGCCTCACCCCCTTCGACCGGTACTACGGCGACTTCGCCTCCCCCTTCATGTTCGTGATCGCGCTGGGGCACCTGTACGCCTGGAGCGGGGCGCGCGACGACGTGGCCGTGCACTGGGACACGCTGCGCCGCATCATGGACTGGGCGCGGGAGCACGGCGACGCCGACGGGGACGGCTACCAGGAGTACCTCACCCGGTCGGAGCACGGCCCGCTGCACCAGGGGTGGAAGGACAGCGACGACGCGGTGGTCCGCGAGGACGGAAGCCAGGTGGCTCCGCCGGTGGCGGTGTGCGAGGTGCAGGGGTACTGGTACGCCGCGCTCCAGTTCATGGCCGCCTTCGCCCTCGCGCTGGGGGAGAAGCGGACGGCGTGGGACTACTGGAAGGAGGCGTCCGCGCTGAAGGAGCGCTTCAACCGCGACTTCTGGCTGGACGACGAGGGGGTGGTCGCCTTCGGCCTGGACGCCGGGAAGCGCCCCATCCGCACCGCCACCTCGAACGCGGGGCAGTGCCTGGCCACGGGGATCGTGGACGACGACAAGGTCCCGCGGCTGGTCCGGCGCCTCTTCCAGCCCGACCTGTTCAGCGGCTGGGGGATCCGCACCCTTTCCACGCAGAACCCCGCCTACAACCCGCTCTCGTACCACCTGGGGAGCATCTGGCCGGTGGAGAACGGGACGATCACCTTCGGCCTGCGGCGCTACGGCTTCGACGACCGCGCGCTGGAGCTTTCGCGGGGGCTCTACGACCTGGCGCGGAGCTGGGGCGGGCGGACGCCCGAGTGCGTGGGGGGGTACGCGCGCGACGAGCTGGCCTACCCCGGGAGCTATCCCCGCGCCAACGCGCCCCAGACGTGGAACCAGAGCACCCTTCCGCTCATCCTCCAGTCCATCCTGGGGCTCGTGCCGCTCGCCCCGTTCCGCACGCTCGCCGTGGACCCCGTCCTCCCTCCGTGGCTCCCGGAGCTGACGGTGCGCGGGCTGCGCGTGGGGGAGGCGCGCGTCGGCCTGCGCTTCCATCGCGCGGAGGACGGAACGTCGCGCCACGAGGTGGTGGAGCAGGAGGGGACCCTGCACGTGGTCCGGCAGCCGCCGATCGACTCGCTCTCCGCCGGGCTCTGGGACCGGCTCACCGCGCTGGCGGAGGGGGTGGTCCGTTCCTGACGGACCGCCCATCTCCGCTGCGCCCGCCCCGGATGCGTCCGGGCCCCGCCTGCCGGGGTTTGCAACACGGCGCCACCATCTGTTAAGACTGTCGCATTATATACGAAAGGAACAGGTCTTGCACGGTCCTGCCGGTCCTGCCGCCATCCCCTTTGCACGCTCCGGGGCGGGCGGCGCGCGGCCGACGCACACTGCGCCGGCAGGCACTTCACCTCTCGAAGGAGAGAGAGCCATGAAGACGACCAGGGCTGTTCCAGTCGGACTGATCTGTGCCGCCGTCGCGCTGGCGTCCTGCAGTCGGGCCGAGGCGGTGCCGACCGGGGCCGCTGCGGACGAGGCCAGGGTCTCCGCCTCGAGTGCGGGACAGGGGAACAACATGGTCCTGAACCTGCGCGGCTCGGCGGTGGGCGAGTCCCGGACCATGACGATCAACGGCACGGCCAGGGAGGCAAACTGCTTCACCGTCGACCTGTTCGACCTGAGCACCGACAGGGCCGTCGGGAAGGCCACGGACTGCCTCGTGATCGAGGGGAAGGAGCCCAACGGGGGGCTCCGGGTCATCGGCACGACCATCTTCGACTTCGGGAACGGACACACCTTCACGAGCCGCGGCCTTACGACCGTGCAGCCCACCCTGCACGGGTCGCCCGACTTCACCCACATCACCGGGGCGGTCCCGCCGGAGGGGGAGAACAGCGTCATCGCGGCGACCGGCCGGTTCAAGAACCTCACCGCGCGGGTCCGGCTCTCGGGCGCGGTGAACATGAGCCAGGTGGAGTCGGAGAACCGGATCGCCTTCGACTGCATCTTCGTCGTGCATCCGCGCTAGCTCCCGGCGCGGGAAGCGGGGGTGGAGACGGGTGGGCTCGGTCCGGCCGGGTCGAGCCCCACCCGCCACCCGCGGGCGCAGCATGGACGTATCGGTGATCGTACCCGCGCTGAACGAGGCGGAGCGGATCGTGGCCTGCCTCCGGAGCGTCGCCGCGCAGGCCGGACCGCGCGAGCTCATCGTGGTCGACGGTGGGAGCACCGACGGCACGCCCGGGTTGGCCCGGGAGCTCGCCACCGTCGCCGCGGGGCCGCGCGGCCGCGCCTGGCAGATGAACGTCGGCGGCCGCCTCGCCCGCGGCGAGGTCCTCCTCTTCCTCCACGCCGACTCGGTCCTCCCGGCCGGCGCGCTGACCGCGCTGCGCGACGCGCTGGCGGACCCGCGGGCGGCGGGCGGCACCTTCACGCTGCGCTTCGACACCGACCGGCCCTGGCTGCGGCTGTACGCCCTCCTCACCCGTTTCCGCCCGCGGCTCTTCCACTACGGCGACCAGGGGATCTTCGTCCGGCGCGAGGTGTTCGAGCGGCTGGGCGGGTTCGCGGAGCTGCCGCTCATGGAGGACGTGGACTTCCTGCGGCGGCTCCGGCGCGAGGGCAGGGTGGTCCTGGTGCCCCGCCCGGTCACGACCTCCGCGCGGCGCTTCCTGGCCCGCGGCATCGTGCGCCAGCAGCTCCTCAACGGCGCGCTGGTGCTGCTCTACCACCTCGGCGTCGCCCCCGCGAGGCTGGCCCGCTGGTACGGCGTGGAGCGGCGCTGAGCGGTCCGGGTCGAGCTTCCTTGCACTCAGGCTCCAGGAGGTGCGGATGCAGTGGTCACTTGCGCAGGGGCTCAATCCCGAGGCCGGGTCGCACCCGGTGTGTTCCGATCCGCACGAGATCGCCGCGGCGCGCCGCGCGGGAGAGCGGTCGCTGCAGGAGTTCCCCTACTACCGGGCGCGCTACGGGGAGCGGGGACGGCTCTTCGCCCTCAGCGACGGGGCCTGGCTCGTCACGCTCTGCGCGGGAGAGTGGCCCCACGTCCAGCAGCAGGTCCTCTGGCTGGGGGGCGTCCTCGCCTCCCGCGGGATGCCGCGCCTGCTCCTGGAACGCCACCTCCGGGTGCTGCACGCCGAGCTCACCCGCGAGCTCCCGCAGCACGGCGGCCGGTACGACGCGCTGCTCCGTGCGGCCGATCACCTGCGGGAGCTGCGGCGCGCGGCGCTCTCGGACGCGGCCTTCCAGCAGCTCGCCCGGGACTTCGCCGACCAGGTGGGATCGGACGGGCAGGCGCGGCTCCCAGGGATGGGCGAGATCCTCGTCGCGGCCGTGGCGGACGAGAGCGCGGGGATCGCGAGGGCCGTACGGAGCGTCGAGGAGTGGTGCGCCGATCCCGGGCGGTTCCCCGGATCCTGGCGCGCCGCCGTGAGGGCCACCCTTGCGCAGGCGCGCCGGAGCGTTTCACCCTCCGCCGCGTCTGCCGCGGTCTAGCTGCACCTGCCGGCGTGGCTCCGCAGTCTGCCGCCGGGGCGTGTGTGGGACGGGCGCCACACTGGGGCACGGAAGGAACACCCGTCCCGGGCTCCCCGCGGAAAGAATCCAGGAACGGCGCGGTTGGCGGGCCCGGTCCCGCAGTTGCACGGGTGCGGCGCAGTCAGGTTCCAGTCCCGCAACGTCCGCCCGTCGAACACGCCATGCCCGCGCCTCGCGCCACCCGATCGGTTTCCCGCATCCGCGAGTTCGTGACCGCTCTCCAGGCGGCCCTCTCGGAGGCCTTCCCCCACCTGGGGCTCCACGTCGAGCTGGCCGTGCTCGGCAGCGGGTCCGTGGAGCTGACGCTCTCGTGGACGGACACGGGCGGGAGGGTGTCGTCGGTGTCTCGCCCGGTGGACCTCTTCGCCCCGGTGGATGCCGGGATCGACGCGCTGGTCCAGGCCGTGTACGCGCGGACGGAGATCCGGGCGGCCGCGTAGCCCGCGGGAAACGTCTGCGGCCTCGCACCGGGTGAGGTGCGGGGCCGCTGCGAGGCGCCGGGCGACGCGGGGCGTCAGCGGTGCACCCAGTCCCGTACCTGCTTGTAGACGGTGGCATCCTCCAGGAGCCTGCTGTGCGTGATGCAGGCCGTCTTCGTGTTCGTGGCCCCGGAGAGGAGCACGCTGTCGTCCGGATCGATGATCTCGTCGCAGGGCGACCACCAGGTGCCGTAGCGGGGCGTCCCCGGCGTCTCGTCCCCCGAGTTCAGGTCGGTCAGGAACTTGGAGCCGATGCGCATCTCCACGCAGGAGGTGGAGGTGCAGCCGTTGGCCGTGGTGGTCCCGTGGTTGGGGCCGCCCAGCGATACCCAGCCGTCGATCTTCTGGTCTCCCCCGAGGTTCCTGGCGTAGTAGCGCGTGGAGAGCCCGCCCATGGAGTGGGTGACGATGTCCACCCTGCTGGCGCCCGTGGCCGCCAGGATCTCGTTCACCCTGGTGCGTACCTGCTCGGCCGTGGTGGCGTTGGACTGGTCGGAGTTGTACGTCCAGCTGTAGAGCTCCGCGTCGGTCCACCCGTCCGCCTTGAAGCGGCTGATCATGGTGTTCCAGTTGGTGGCACTCCCACGCCACCCGTGCACGAAGAGGATGGGGTGGCGCGTAGGGGTGGAGAGGGCGGGCCGGGCGTCCGTGCTCTCACGACGGGTGGGGAGCTGCTCGCACCCGACGGCCAGGAGTGCAGGGAGGAGGAGGAGAAGGGCGCGGGAGTGCGTGGGGACCATCCGCATGCGGGCCTCCGGAAGAGCCGGTGGAGATGAAGGGCACGGCGAGGCGCACGGGCCGCCCGGTGCGACCGCGGGTCACCTCTCGCGCTGGTGATCGGCTCTTTGGGAACGCATGTAGTGCGCCATTGGCGGCGCACGCCGTAAGGTGCGCTACGGCAAGCGCTTCCGTTGCCGCGGGTCAGCCGCTGGGCACAGGCAGGTGAACCAGAAGAGTGCACGCGGAGGCAGCCGTGCACCGATTCTCACCTCCCCGGCTCCTCGCACCACGCCAGCACCTCCGCGAACCCCCGCTCCTCCAGCGCCCCGAAGAGCGGGTGCCTCGACAGCTTCGCCTTCGTGAGCGCCGGGCTGCTCAGGCCGCAGAGGAACCGTGCCTGCTGGCGCGGGTGTCCCAGCGCCGCCGGGTTCTCGCGCACCAGCGCCCGGAGCGCCGCCGCGTCCACGGCCCGCTCGACGGGCCCCCGCTCCGGCCGCGGCGGAAAGCGCGTGGGCACGCCCGTCTCGCAGAAGGTGCAGTGGCCGCACGGCTCCTCGCGCACCTCGCCGAAGTACGCCAGCAGGAAGTTGGTCTGGCAGCCGTCGCGCTCCACCAGCTCCACCACCTGCCGCACCCGCGCCACCTCCGCCGTCTCCCGCCGGGCGAACCGCGCCTCCAGCTCGTCCGCCAGCGCCTCGGGGTCGGCGTCCTCCACGAGACGCGTGTACCGCTGCCGCGCGTCCGTGACCTGCACCTCCGCCAGCTCTTCCGACTGCAGGTAGTCCACCATGCGGACGATGCGGTCCCGCTCCTCCCCGAGCGCCGCGGCGGCGCCCGCCGGGTCCAGCGTGTACCAGTCGCGCCCCTTCTTCGCCTGCGCGAACACCCCCTCCACGAAGCGCGCCCGGTCCTCCGGGAAGCGTGCGGTGATCTCCGGGAGCGGCTTCGCCGGCCGCACCTTGTAGCCGGCGTAGAACGGCGTCCCCTGGCGCAGCACGCCCATCAGCTCCAGGTAGGTGAGCGCCGTGCGGAGCACGAGCTGCCGGATGTCGTGCGCGGCGGAGAGCGCGTACAGGCCGACGTCGAACTCCCGCGGGCCGCCCAGGACCTCCCGCAGCAGCCCCAGGAGCGACTCGCGCGTGGGCGTGTCGCCGTAGGTGAAGTTCTCCAGGGTGGCGACGTCCTCCAAGCTCCCCAGCAGCTCCACCGTCGAGGGCAGGCCGTCGCGCCCCGCCCGGCCGATCTCCTGGGAGTAGCTCTCCAGCCCCTTGGGGAGGTTGTAGTGGTAGACGTAGCGCACGTCCGCCTTGTCGATCCCCATCCCGAAGGCGATGGTCGCCACCACCATGGCCCGGTCGGACTCCTTCCACCACTCCTGCACCTCCGAGCGCGCAGCGTCGTCCATCCCCGCGTGGTAGGCCCTCGCGGGGAGCCCTGCGTCGGCGAGCGCCTGCGCCACCCGCTCCGCCGTGCGCTGCAGGGTGACGTAGACGATCCCCGATCCCGGCGGGCGGCTCCGGATCCGCTCCAGCAGCGCCGCGTCGCGTGCGCGGGCCGCGGTGGGCGAGGTGCGGAGGAAGAGGTTGGGGCGGTGGAAACCGGTGACGACCGCGTTCTCGCGGGGGATGCCGAAGGAGGCGCAGACGTCCTCCACCACCGGCGGCGTGGCCGTGGCCGTGAGCGCCAGCACCCGCTCCGCGCCCACCGCGCGCGCCGTCTCCGCCAGCTTCAGGTAGTCCGGGCGGAAGTTGTGGCCCCACTCGGAGATGCAGTGCGCCTCGTCCACTGCGAACAGGGCGATGCGCGCGCGGCCGAGCTGGTCCAGGAAGCGCTCGTTGTTGAAGCGCTCCGGCGCCACGTACAGCAGCCGCAGCGCCCCGGAGCGGAGCCGCCGCTCCACGTCGCGCGCCTCGTCGCCGGTGAGCGACGAGTCCAGCCGCGCCGCGTCGATCCCCCGGCCGCGCAGGAAGTCGATCTGGTCCTTCATCAGCGCGATCAGCGGCGACACCACCACCGTCACCCCCTCCAGCAGGAGCGCCGGGAGCTGGTAGCAGAGCGACTTTCCGCCCCCCGTGGGGAAGACGGCCAGCGCGCCGCCGTGCTCCAGCAGCGCGTCGATCACCCGGCGCTGCCCCGGGCGGAACTCGTGGAGCCCGAAGCGCTCCCGGAGCAGGGCGTCGACGGGGTGCGCGGACGGCTCGTATGTTGTATTCATCCCTGTTCGTCGTGGGGCTCCGCGCGCCGCGTGTGGCGGCGGCGGGGCCGCGTTCGTCCCCTGGTGACGCAGATCGTCGAGGTCCCCGAGTGTTCCCGAAGATGCGCCTTTCGTTCCCGCTGCTCCTCGCGCTCCTCCCGGCCGGCCTGGCGGCGCAGCAGCCCGCGGCCACCGCGCCGCGCCCCGTGGCGGGGTGCTACACGCTCGACCTGGGGCCGTGGAGCCCGGCGCTCCGGGCGTCGCCGGTGCACACCCTCCCCGCGCGGGTCGTCCTGGACACCGCCGCCGCCGCGGGCGCGCGGGGGTCGTTCCGCGTCCTGGCCGCCTCCGGCGTCGCGGACACCCACGAGACCGCCCTCTGGTCGCCGCTCCCGTTCAAGCCGGACTCGCTGCGGATCCGCTGGGTCACCG
>DASYWD010000476.1 GCA_035936415.1 Longimicrobiaceae bacterium | reverse complement strand
GGAGTAGGCCGTGTAGATCGAGGTGAAGTAGCTGACGACGAGGGTGATCAGCGCGAAGCCGGACCCACCCTCCAGCATTGCGATCAGGCGCAGCCCCGTCTGGACGGGGACGATGTCGCCGTACCCCACCGTGAAGAAGGTGACCCCGCTGTAATAGATCGCGTCTCCCACGGAGCCCACCTCGGGGATCGCCCTCCCCCCGTGGAAGCTGCCGGGGAGCCATGGAAGGTAGAGGAGGGCGAAGCCCACGATCAGCAGCCCCGCCCAGAGCACCACGGTCCCCGGGACGAGGAGTGGGCCTACCTTGCCCAGCAGGTACCGACGGCGCCGGGACTCCATACCCCGGGTGAGCCCGACCGCGACGTCCCAGACGCCGTGCGCGAGACGGCCGCTGATGAGACCCGCCCCGCCCCAGTGGTGCAGGACGGTGGTGAAGACGTCGTACAGGACCAGCGCAAGGATGCCGATCCCAAGCAGCGAGTATAGGGCCGTGGCCCCGCTCACCCCACCCGCTCCGCCCCGGCGAGCCCCGCCGCGCGGAGAGCTTCCCGCACCTGCTCGGCGTCGCGCGGGCGGAGCGGCTTCAGGGGCGGCCGCGGGGCGCCGCCGTGCAGCCCCAGGAGGTCCAGCGCCGCCTTGACCCCCGGGACGCCCAGCGCGCCCACCACGCGGCGGTGCAGCGGCACCAGGCGCTCCTGCAGGCGCCCGGCGCGGGCCACGTCGCCCTCCACGTAGGCACGGTACGCCCCGGCGCAGGTAGCGGGATCGAGGAGCGACACCGCCAGGATCCCGCCCCGGGCCCCCACCTCCAGCGCGCCGTACAGCGCGTCGCCGCTCCCCACCAGCACCGCGCAGCTCCGGTCGCAGGCGTCCGCGAGGGCGGCGAGCGTCTTCAGGTCGCCGGAGGAATCCTTGATCGCGACGACGTTGGGGTGGTGCGACAGCTCCCCCACCAGCCCGGCGGGGAGCTCCACCGTGCTGAAGCGCGGGGGGACCGCGTACAGCACCACCGGCACGGGCGAGGCGTCGGCCACCGCGAGGAAGTGGTCGCGCAGCGCCTCCGGCGTCATCTGCGGGCGGTAGTAGGCCGGCGGATGCACCATCACCGCGTCGGCCCCCGCCGCCGCGGCGGAGCGCGCCATGCGCACTGCGGCGCGGGTGGACTCGGCACCCGCGCCGGCCAGGAGGAAGCGTCCGCCGTCCACCAGCTCGCGCACCGAGCCGAGGGCGCGCTCGCGCTCGTCCTCGTCCAGGAGCACGCCCTCGCCGGTGGAGCCGAAGAGCACCACCCCCGCCAGCTCCGTCCGCGTCCAGGCGCGCACGTTCGCGCGGAGCGCCACCGCGTCCACCTCGCCCGTCACCGGGTCGAACGGCGTCGTGGCCGGCGCGAAAACCCCCCGAAGCTCCATGCTTTCCCCTCCTCTTCAGCCCCGTACCGCGACGGGGGCGCCCTCGTACAGTGGGAGGAGCAGCGTGAACGTCGTCCCCGCCCCGGGCTCCGACTGCACTTCCATGCGCCCGCCGTGCCCCTCCACGATCTCCTTGCAGATGGAGAGCCCCAGCCCCATCCCCTTCCCCTTGGTGGACACGAAGGGCTGGAAGATCCCCTCCAGCCGCTCCGGCGGGATCCCGGGCCCGTTGTCCGCCACCCGGATGGCGGCCATCCCGCCCACCCGGTCCACCCCCAGCATCAGGAGGGAGCCCTCCCGCCCGCTCATGGCCTCGCACGCGTTGCGGATCAGGTTGTCGAGCGCCTGCCGCAGGTAGTAGGCGTCGCCCAGGACGACGGCCTCCGAGACGGCGGAGGCGTCCACCCGGATCCCGCGCTCCTCGCCCTCGCGCTCCTCCTGCCGGGCCAGGTGCCGCAGCATGTCGTGCAGCGCCAGCGGCTCGCGGGCGAGCGCCCGGCGCGCCCCGGAGGCGTACACCGAGAGCTCGTTGAGCATCGCCACCAGGCGCTGCGACTCGCCGATGATGGCCTCGCAGACCTCCTGCCGCGCAACCGGGTCCGCGATGATCCCCTCGTCCAGGAGGAGGTCGGAGTGCAGGACGATGGTCTGGAGGGGGTTCTTGATCTGGTGCAGGATCCGCGCGGTGGCGGTGCCCATGGCCGCGAGCTTCTCCTCCTCGACCCGCCGCCGGTAGCTCCGCCGCAGGAGGGTGATGACCACGCCGCTCGCGAAGAGGACGACGCTGACCACCACCACCACGTTGACGAAGAACAGGAGCTGGATGTTGGGGAGCTCGGTCTGCTGCTGCGCGAGGGCGAAGAGCATGGGAGGGGGCGGTTCCGCTTCCGCGGGCGCCGCGGGGTAAGGGTTCTTCTAGTCCTCGTCCGGCGCGGTGTCGCCCGTGGCGCGGGTGATGGACAGCACGACCGTCTCCCCCTGCTCCGGACCTCCGGGGACCACGGTCTCGATGGTGACGCGCCGCACCACCTGGCGCGGGTCCTGGACGGCGATCTCCACGTCGATCCCCAGCTCCGGCGCGTGCACGCGGGTGCGGACCCGGCTCCCCGGATCCTGGAGCGGGGTCTCCGGATTGCGGAAGAGGGTCTTGGTGGACTGGCGCCCCGTCTCCAGGTCGCGCGTCACCTTGATCTGGCGGAACCAGTCGGGCTGGTACCCGATGCGGTACGTATTCCCGCGCTGGTCCTCGCCCCTCCCCTCACGATTGTGACGTGCCATCCCGAACTCCGCGTACGACGGTCCCCTGAGTGCTGCTGAGCCCCGGCAATCTCTCGCACCCGCCGGGGGTTGTCAACTTCGGCGGAAACGGCGCGTCCGCCCGTCAGAGCGGGAACGGGACCGGGGCGAAGGTCAGCACGAGAATGGCGACGCACGCCCAGCCGGCCGCCCGGCGCGCCGGGGAGAGCGGGTACTCCGGGTCGAAGACCGGGGGGTGCGCCACCGACCCGCGCCCCAGCACCAGGATCAGCCCGGCCCAGATCCACCAGCCCATCCACCACCGCCCCAGGACCAGGAGCGCCGCCAGGAAGGCGAGCGCGGCGTACCGCTGCCATCTCCCGGCCAGGGCGTAGAGGATGTGGCCGCCGTCCAGCTGCGACAGCGGGAACAGGTTCAGCGCGGTGACGAAGAGCCCCAGCCACGCCGCCAGGGCGATGGGGTGGAGCACCACCACGTTTCCGCCGGGGGCGAACAGGGCGGCCAGCGCCTCGAAGGCCAGCGAGCCGCCCACGGGGATCCAGTCGTCCGGGCCCACCGGAACTAGGAAGTGGGTGCGGGTGTCGTACACCGTCGATTCCACCCTGCTCAGACCGAGCCCGACCGCCGCGAGCGGGAGGGAGAGCACGAAGCTGGCGAGGGGCCCGGCCGCCCCCACGTCCAGCAGGAGTGCACGGTTGATCATCGGGGAGCGGAGCCGGATGAAGGCCCCGAAGGTCCCGATCAGGTTCAGCGGGAGGGGCGCCGGGATGAAGAAGGGGGGCGAGACGTCGAGCCTCCACCGGCGCGCCGTGAGGTAGTGCCCCATCTCGTGCGCGAAGAGCACGGCGAGGAGCGGGACGGAAAACCAGAGTCCGGGAACGAGTTGTGCAGTGACGATCCCGGCTGGGACCGGGAACGGCAGCTCTCCCAGGGGAACCGCTCTCCAGAGCACGGCGTCGCCCCCGGCGAACAGCGCCCCCGAAAGGGTGGTGGTGAAGAGGGTGAGCAGGAAGAGGAGGGTATGGAGCACCCACCGCTCGCGCGTGGGCGGGGCGGTCCGGCGGAGCAGGGTGACCTCGGTCCCCAGCGGGGTCTCCCGGACGAAGCGGGCCCCGCTCCACTCTTCCAGGAGCGATCGGACCGGCGGCGCGTCCGCCGAAAGCTCCGGATGCAGGACCCCCTGAACGATCTCTTCGCGGCGGAGGACCACCACCCGGTAGGTGGCGAACACGTTCACCCAGTCAACCACGGAACTCTTGACCTCGCCTCGCGTGCGCTGTAGGTTGGTGCCATTGCCCCCGACCACCCCATCCGCCCGGTTCAGTGGCGCCACGCGCCCCCCGCCCGCAGGCGAGTCTCTCCCGGTTTCCCAACGACAAACACGGATCCGGCGGCGCGCGGCTGGCGCGTTCCGCCGTTTCTTAGAGCCATTCGGAGCAATTCGTGGACATCACGGCGCTTAAGTCCAAGACCATCGCTGAGCTGCACGAGATGGCGGAGGGTCTGAACATCTCCAATTACTCGGGGCTGCGCAAGCAGGACCTGATCTATCGGATCGAGCAGAACCTCCTCGACTCGGAAGTCGTCCTCCGCGGCGAAGGCGTGCTGGAAGTCCTCCCGGAAGGGTACGGCTTCCTCCGTTCCCAGGACTGGAACTACCTGTACGGTCCGGACGACATCTACGTCTCCCCCAGCCAGATCAAGCGGTTCGACCTGCGCACCGGCGACACGGTGCTGGGGCAGGTCCGCCCGCCCAAGGAGGGGGAGCGCTACCTGGCGCTCCTCAAGGTGGAGCGCGTCAACGGCGACGAGCCGGACAGGTCGAAGCACCGCATCGCCTTCGACAACCTCCGCCCGCGCTACCCCGACCAGCGGATCCGGCTGGAGAGCCGGACCGGCGACCTGTCCATGCGGGTCATGGACCTGGTGGCCCCGGTCGGCAAGGGGCAGCGCGGCCTGATCGTCGCGCCCCCCAAGGCGGGGAAGACGATCCTGATGCAGAAGATCGCCAACGCGATCACGGAGAACCACCCGGAGGTGCACCTCATCGTGCTGCTCATCGACGAGCGCCCGGAGGAGGTCACCGACATGCAGGAGAACGTCAAGGCCGAGGTGATCTCCTCGACCTTCGACGAGCCCGCCGACCGCCACACGCAGGTGGCGGAGATGGTGCTGGAGAAGGCCAAGCGCCTGGTGGAGCACGGCAAGGACGTGGTGATCCTCCTGGACTCCATCACCCGCCTGGCCCGCGCCTACAACGTGACGGTCCCCCACTCCGGGAAGATCCTTTCCGGCGGCGTGGACGCGCACGCGCTGCACAAGCCCAAGCGCTTCTTCGGCGCGGCCCGGAACATCGAGGAGGGCGGCTCGCTCACCATCATCGCCACGGCGCTGGTGGAGACGGGCTCGCGCATGGACGAGGTGATCTTCGAGGAGTTCAAGGGGACCGGCAACATGGAGCTGGTGCTCGACCGCCACATCGCGGACAAGCGGATCTTCCCGGCGATCGACATCAACCGCTCCGGCACGCGCAAGGAGGACCTCCTCCTCAGCGACACCGAGCTGGCGCGGATCTACCTGCTCCGCAACTTCCTGTCGGACATGCCGCCGGCCGAGGCCATCGAGTTCCTCCTCTCGCGCATGAAAAAGGTGAAGACCAACCAGGAGTTCCTGGACTCCATGGCGCGCGGCGGATAAGACCGAAGCGGGGAAGTGCGAAGTGCGGGACGGCGCCAGGCCGTCCCGCACTTTTGTTGGTGTTCGCCGTTCCCGCACCGGGAGAGTGAGGCCGCTCAAACGGAGTGCAGATCAAGGCGGGCGAGGACGGCGACCGAGGCGTACTTCATGTACGCCGCAGGGAGCCGCCCGCAGCCCAACGCAGAGCTGCGCCCGTTTCAGCGGCCGTCGGACAGGGCCAGGGCGTAGTCGGGGTGTACGACCAGCTCCCCCTCGTCCGAGACCACCTGCCGGTCCCAGGGGAAGACGATCAGCGACCCGGTCTCCAGGGCGTGGTAGTCCGGACGGTAGCCGCCGGGCTTCACGAAGCAGGTGGCGGTGCGTACGTCTTCCGGCCCCACGTCGCGGACGCGGTGGAGGGCCAGGCGCAGGGTGTCGCCGCTGGTGGTGATCTCGTCCACGAGCAGCACCCGCCGGCCGCGCACCTGCCGCGGCGCCTCCGACATCACCTCGGGGTAGGCACGCACGATCTCGCCCTGCTCCCGCCGGGAGATTTTCAGGCTGTAGAAGTCCACCTGCAGGATGCTGGCGATCACCGCTGCCGGGAGCACTCCCGCAGTGGCGATCCCCACCACCACCTCCGGGTCGTACTCGTGCGCCACGCGCAGGGCCAGCACACGGCAGAGCTCGCCGAACAGCTCCCACGACAGCTCGAACGCGGGCTGCGCTCCCACGGCGGACGGGCCTGCGGGGTCGAAGACAGGGTACGGCATGCGGACCTCCGGGCTCGGGGGACGGGGACGGGCCGCGCGCCTCAACAATCGTGCCCGATTCCCCGCAGGATCCGGGTTGGCGTGGCGCGCCGGTGTCGGGAGCTCCCCGACACCGGCGTAAGCGGTCGGCGGGGGACGTGGCGCCCGCCGATGCCGCCGCGTACCTTTCTCGCCCTCCGGCGACCCCTCATCCACCCCACGAGCATGGCGACACAGGACCTCCGCGACCGCGCGGACCGGCGCTTCGAGGAGGCGCTCGAGACGACGGGCGCCCGCGACCCGCGCGACTTCTACCGCAAGCGCCTGAAGGAGCTGCGCGAGCGCAGCCCGGAGGCGTTCCGCCGGGCGCTGGGCTACTTCGAGGAGCGCCTGACCCCGGCCGTCGCGGCGGAAGGCTCCGACCCGGTGGCGGAGTGGCTGGAGTACGGGCGCCTCCTGGCGACCCTATCCGCGGAGGGGAAGACGGTGCAGATCGACTCCACGGGGCGCGCTGCCGCCTACGCCCCTCCCGTCCCCCTCGACCACCTGGTCCTCCACCTCCCGGACTCGGCCTCGGAGCGCGCCCTGGTCGTGGGGCTCCCGCCGGAGCTTTCCCCCGCCCAGCGCGCGACCTTCGACCTGCTGGTGAGCGGGTCGCAGGGGTAGGACGGGCGGCGCACGCCGGCCCGGAAGCCGCGGGTCTGTAGGATTTTCTGCGCATCCCTTCCCTTGCCCCTCCCCCGCCGAGGCCGCATTCTTCCCCTCCGAACCAACCGCAGTCCAGGCAAGGAAAGGGAACGTTGCAGGCCCTGGTCATCGTGGGGCACGGCTCGCACCTGAACGCCGAATCCAGCGCCCCGGTCTACCGGCACGCGGAGGAGATCCGGCGCGCGGGCGCTTTCGACGAGGTGCGGGAGTGCTTCTGGAAGGAAGAGCCCTCCATGCGCGAGGTCTTCGACCTCCTGGAGTCGGACGAGGTGTACGTCGTCCCCCTCTTCATCTCGGAGGGATACTTCACCGAGGAGGTGATCCCGCGGGAGCTGGGGCTGGACGGCCCGGCGCCCTCGGTCACCCGCAGGGCGGGAAAGACCGTCCACTACTGCGGGCCCATCGGCACGCACCCCTGGATGACGCGGATGATCCTGCGGCGCGCGGAGGAGAGCGCGGGGCTCACGGACGAGGAGGCGCGCGGTGCGGGGCTGGTCATCATCGGCCACGGGACGGAGCGGAACTCCAACTCGGCGGAGGTCATCTACCGGGTGAGCCGGGAGGCGGACGAGGCGGCGGTCTTCGGGCACGTGCGCACCGGCTTCCTGGACCAGGCGCCGGAGGTGGGCGAGGTGGTGGAGGCGATGGAGGAGCGGCGGCTGGTGCTGGTTCCCTTCTTCGTGGCGGAGGGGTGGCACACCCAGGAGACCATCCCGGACGACCTGGGGATCAACCGGCCGGCCGTGTCGCCGGTCACCGAGCGGGACGGGCGGACGATCTTCTACGCGGCGCCGGTAGGGACCTTCCCGGAGGTGGCGGAGATCATCCTGCAGCGCGCCCGCGAGGCGGGAGCGCGGATCCCGGCGTCCGCGCCGGCGGGGGGAGGTGCCCGTGTCTGACGCGGCGGCGCGAGGGTCGCACGCCCCGGCGG
>DASYWD010000475.1 GCA_035936415.1 Longimicrobiaceae bacterium | reverse complement strand
GTGCAGCGCGGCGCGGGAGGCGGCGAGCGAGGGCACGAGCCCGAAGACGACGCCCACCACGAGGGAGAGACCGGCGGTGAAGGCCAGCACCCGCACGTCGATCCCCACCTCGTCTACCCGCGACAGCTCCTCCGGGAGGAGCCGGGCGAGGAGGTTGACGCCCCACGCGGCCAGCAGGAGCCCGGCCCCGCCCCCCAGCAGGGCGACGAGGCAGCTCTCCGTGAGGAGCTGGCGGACGACGCGCCCGCGCCCCGCCCCCAGCGCGGCGCGGACCGCCATCTCCCGCCCGCGCGTCGTGGCGCGCACCAGGAAGAGGTTGGCGACGTTGATGCACGCGATGAGCAGCACGAAGCCCACGGCTCCCAGGAGGAGCAGCAGCGTGGGCCCGGTCTTCCCCACGACGACGTCGCGGAGCGGGTCCACGCTGACCTCCCGCCCGAACGCCTCGGGGTACCGGTAGGGATCGGCCGCCCGGAGCTCCCGCGCGATGGCCTGCGCCTCGGCCGCGGCCTGCTCCCGCGGGGCGCCGGCCTCCAGCCTCCCCACCACCCGCAGGTAGCCCGAGACGTAGTCCCCCTGGTTCGCGGGGTCGACCGGCGTGGGGACCCAGAGCTCGGTGGTGCGGGCGGGGAACTGGAAGGTGGATGGCATCACCCCCACCACCCTCGCCGGCTCGCCGTCCAGCGTGATCGACCGGCCGACCGCGCCCGGGTCGCCGCCGAAACGCCGCTGCCACAGCCCGTGGCTCAGCACCACGGCCGGGGTGCGCCCCGGCTCGCCGTCTTCGGGGAGGAAGGTCCGGCCCAGCAGCGGCCGCGCGCCGAGCACCTCGAAGAGGTCCACCGTCCCCCGGGCGCCGACCAGCGCCTCCGGCTCTCCCCCGCCGGTGAGGGTGAAGCCCCAGCCGCTGTATCCCGCCGCCTGCTGCAGCGAGCGGGCGCGCTCGCGCAGCGCGACCAGCGTCTCCTTGTTGACCGACGAGCCGGGCTCGTCCATCCAGACCGACACCAGCCGGTCCGGGTTGGCGAAGGGGAGCGGGCGCAGCAGGAGGGCGTCGACCCCGCTGAAGATCGTGGTGTTGATCCCGATCCCCAACGCGAGCGTGAGGACCGCGACCGCGGTGAAGCCCGGGCTCCGCAGCAGCATGCGGGCGCCGTAGCGAAGGTCCTGGAGGAGAGTGTCCATGGGCTCGGCTTTCACTCGGCTCGGATTGCGATCATGGGGTCCACGCGGGTGGCCCGCCGGGCGGGGATCCAGCTCGCCAGCACGGTGGCGCTCGCCAGGATCACCGTGACCGCGGCGAAAGTGACGGGGTCCGTCGGGGCCACGCCGTAGAGGAGGCTCCCCATCACCCGCGTCACCGCGAAGGCGCCCAGCGCGCCGATCCCCACGCCGATCACCGTCAGCACCGCGCCCTGCCGGACCACCATCCCCAGGATGCGGCCGGGGCGCGCGCCCAGCGCCATGCGCACCCCGAACTCGTGCGTGCGCTGCGAGACGGAGTAGGCGATCACCGCGTACACCCCGCTCACCGCCAGGAGGAGGGCGATGGCCGCGAAGGAGGTGAAGAGCCCGCCGAAGAGGCGGCGCTGCCAGAGGGAGCGGTGCACCACCTCGCGCATGGTGAACGCTTCATCGACGACCACGGAGGGATCGACGGCATGCACCGCCCGGCGCACGGCGGCGGTCGCGGCGGCGGGATCGCCGTGGGTGCGGACCAGGAGCGAGGCGTAGCCGCGCGCCTCGGCGGAGTACGGGACGTACACCTGGGCCGTCGGCTTCTCGTCCAGCCCGCCCATCCGCACGTCCTCCGCCACCCCCACCACCGTCAGCCAGGGCCCGCCGACCCGGACGCGCCGCCCCACCGCGTCCTCTCCCGGCCAGAAGCGCTCCGCCAGCGCGCGGTTCACAACCACCACCGGCCGATCCCCGTCCGCCTCCTCCGGCGTCAGCGAGCGCCCGCGCAGCAGGGGGACCCGGAGGACGCGGAAGTAGTCCGGGGAGATCCCGCGCACCTCCGCGGCCGGGCGCTGGTCCGCCGGGAGGTCCACCCCCTCCACCGAGAGGCCGGAGGTGACGCTCATCCCGCTCAGCGGGAGGAACGACACGGTGCCCGCGCCCTCCACCCCGGGGAGCGCCTTCACGCGCTCCACCACCTGGCGGTAGAGCTCCATGCGCGCCGCGGGCTCCGCGTAGCGGTCGCCTCCGGTCACCAGCCGGAGCGTCAGCACCTGCGCCGTGTCGAAGCCGGGGTCCACCCCCTGCAGGCGGAGGAAGCTGCGCACCATCAGCATGGCCCCCACCAGGAGGACCATCGCCAGCGCCAGCTCCGCCACCACCAGGGCGCCCTGCATGCGGCCCTGGCGTGCCCCCGCGGTGGAGCCCCGCCCGCCGTCCTTGAGCGTATCCTGGAGATCCGGGCGGGTGGCGCGGAGCGCGGGCGCCAGGCCGAAGAGGACGCCCGTACCCAGGGAGAGGAGGAGGGTGAAGAGGAGGACGTTGGCGTCGATGTCGAACACCATCCAGAGCGGGGGCTGGAAGGGGAACGACGCCAGGATCAGGGCCAGGCCCCAGTGCGCCAGGAGCACTCCGAGGGCGCCCCCCATGAGCGCCACCAGGCTGCTCTCCGTGAGGAGCTGGCGGACCAGCCTGCCGCGCCCCGCCCCCAGCGCCACCCGTACGGCGATCTCCTTCCGCCGGGCGGCCGCGCGCGCCAGGAAGAGGCCGGCCACGTTGGCGCAGGCGATCAGGAGCACCATCCCCACCGCCGCCAGCATCACCAGGAGCGCGGGGCGGATCTCCCCCACCCACGCCTCGTCGAAGTCGATCAGCCGGACCCCCATCCCCGCGTTCGTCTCCGGGTGCTGCTCCTCCAGCCGCCGTGCCAGGGCGCCCATCTCGGCCCGTGCCTGCTCCAGGGTGACCCCGGGGCGGAGGCGGCCCACCACGCGCAGGTAGCGCTCCCCCCGCTGGTCGGCGAGTGCGGAGGGGACGATGGGGACCCAGAGCGGCTGGTTGTCGGGGAAGCCGAAGCGGGGACCCATGACCCCCACCACCGTGTGCGCGACGCCGTTCAGTTGGACCGTCTTCCCCAGGATCTGCGGGTCGGCCTCGAACCGGTTGCGCCACATGTGGTCGGAGAGGAGCACCACCCGGTTCCGCCCGGGCTCCGCCTCCTCCGGGAGGAAGAGGCGCCCGAGCGCCGGGCGGGCACCCAGGAGGGGGAAGAGGTTCACGGTGACCGCCTCCGCCTCGATCCGCTCCGGATCTCCCCGACCCGCCCGCATCACCACCTGGCGGTCGTGGTAGGCGGCGATGTCCTGGAAGGAGGCGGACTGCGCCTGCCAGTCGGCGAGGTTGGCGGGGGAGACGGACCCGCCCTGCCCGTCGCGCAGCGACTCCTCCCGGAGCGCCACCAGCCGCTCGGTGTCCACGTGCGGAAGGGGACGGATCAGGATCGCGTTGACGACGCTGAAGATGGTGGTGTTGATCCCGATGCCCAGCGCCAGCGTGAGCACCGCGACGGCGGCGAAGCCGGGGGTGCGCAGCAGCATGCGCGCGGCGTAGCGCAGGTCCTGGAGGAGCGTTTCCATGGTACGGTCAGGGGGGTCAGGCGTCCACGATCCAGCCGTCGCGGAGCTGGATCACGCGGTTTCCGTACTCCGCGTTCGTTTCCGAGTGGGTCACCTGGATGATGGTGGTCCCCGCCTCGTTGAGGGCGCGGAAGAGCTCCATGATCTCGCGCCCCTGCGAGGAGTGCAGGTTCCCGGTGGGCTCGTCGGCCAGGATCACGCGGGGGTTCGAGATGGTGGCGCGGGCGATGGCCACGAGCTGCTGCTGGCCCCCGGAGAGCTGGTTGGGGTAGAGGTCCTTCTTCCCCACGATCCCGAAGCGGTCCAGCGCGTCGGCCACCATGGCCTGCCGCTCGCGCTTCGGCACGTCGCGGTAGGAGAGCGGGATGTCCAGGTTCTCCTGCACGGTCAGCTCGTCGAGCAGGTGGTACTGCTGGAACACGAAGCCGACGTTGGGCCTCCCGAGCGCGCCGCGCTCCTTCGCCCCCATCCTGTGCACGGGCTGCCCCAGGAAGTGGTACTCGCCGGTCCAGTCGCCGTCGAACATCCCCAGGATGGAGAGCAGGGTGCTCTTCCCGGCGCCGGAGGGGCCCATGATGGAGACGAACTCGCCGGCCTGCACGTCCAGGTCGATGTGGCGCAGCACGTAGACGCGTCCGGTCCCGGCGGGGTACGACTTCTCCAGCTGCCGCAGGCGGATCAGCGGGGCGCCGGGCTCGGGCTCGGGGCCGCCCCGCGGCTCGGGCGCGCGGAAGGGGCGGAAGCGGGACGAGAACAGGGCGGGCATCGGGCTCTCCTCGGTCGATGCGAAGCGGTCGGGGAAACGTGGCTCGCAGGAGGGAAGAGGCGTGCCCGGAAGCGGAAAGTCCAACCCGTTGACTGCCAACGGGTTGGATTCGCGGCGGGCGGCCGGGTTGTGCGGATGCGGGACTCGGCGTCCCAAAAGCGGACAGTGGTCCGGGGAACCGTGGCCGGGCCGGCCGTGTGGGCGGCCGTCAGCCGTTCAGCCGCGGCCTCGAACGCGGGCGCGTGCAAAGGCGCGCTGCGGGTTCAGAGCCACTCGGCCACGAAGGCGATCACGAGAGCGCCGGGGACGAGAAGGACCTGTGCGAGCACGGTGCCTACGAGGCGGCTGCCGGTGAGCCAGACGACGCTCCTGCGGAAGTAGCCTTCGGAGATCTTCCCTTCGGCGGCCTCGTCGGTGAGCACCGAGAGGTAGGGATCGATCACGATGAACATGAGAATGGTGGCCACGCCGTTGATCACGGCCGAGAGCTGGCTGGCGGTGACGCGGTACTCGGGGTTGAGGTACCCCGCATAGAGAGCGGAGAACACGCCGACGGTCCAGATCGCCATCGCGACGGCGTTGAGCACGATGACGCGCAGGGGGATGCGGGGCGCCGTCCTGAGCTCCGTCAGGTTCTCCCTGGCCGGGATGCGGAGCGAGCTGCGCACGTGCAGCAGACCCGCTGGAGAGAGCCCTCGCAGGAAGAGGCGCGGCACCGAGCGGTAGCGCCCGAAGACCTCCACGGCCCGCGCGAAGAGGCGCTGGAACGTCGGGATCAGGAGTGCGCCGACGAGCGTGGCGAGCGTGGCCGCGAGGAGCAGCCAGCGGAAATCCGACTCCATCCCGGTCTCCACCGATCCGCGCAGGTTCTCCTCCACGCGCTTCGCCAGCAGCGGCGACTGGAACGAGTTGGACGTGCGGGAGACGAGGACCAGTATGTTGAAGAGCGAGAGCGAGACCGCGATGCGGCCGGTACGGGTGCCCGCGATCCGGACGCTGTAGGCGAGCGTGCCGATCAGGTGGATGATGAAGGTCAGCAGGAAGATCAGGGCAAGCTGGCCGTCCATACGCACTCCTGTCAGCGTGAAGAGCGCGACACCATCGACGCTGCCACGGCCACGCAAGAACCGGTGCTCAGCGCCCCGCCCGGGTCCGGATGACCAGCGTCCCGCAGCTCGGACCTCCTCCGGATCTGCCCGTTCGATCGAACTGCGCAGGCAGACCCGCCGGGCCGCGCCGCGTCAGAGTCCCCCGCCCATCCTCAGGTGCAGGCGCCACCCGCCCCCGCCGATCCCCCGCGCCAGGTCCACCCGCAGCACGTTGTCCAGCAGCGACACCCCCAACCCCGCGCCGCGGATCGGCCGGGCGTTCCAGAAGTCCGCGCTCTCCCCCGCCCACCCCGCGTCTCCGAACACCGACACCCGGAGAAGGGGGCTCCCGCGGGTGAGCTCTCCGCGGGCGAGCCAGAGGCTTTCCCCCCGGAGCGCCGCGGCGTCGTGGCCGCGCACCGTGGTCGCGCCGCCGATCTGCCAGGCGCGCTGCACCGGCACGCTCCCCACCCCGGTCCCGGCGGCCAGCGACACCCCGAAGCCAACGCCGCCCCCCAGGAGGGCGTCCGCCCCCAGCCGGACCAGCGGCCGCGCGAAGCTGCGGTCGCCCGTCTCGCCGTGCAGCTCCAGCTCCGCGCGGGTGCGCAGCCCCGCGGGGTCGTCTCCGCGCGCCCCGCGCAGGCGGAGCGTGGCGCCCGCCTGGTCCAGCTCCTCGGCGGCGAGGTTTCCGCGGGCCTCGAAGCCGTCGTCGACCAGTCCACGCAGACTCGCGTCCGAGCGGGCGCGCACCGGCTCCTGCCGTTCCGCGAAGAGCCGCAGCTCCCAGCGCTGGCGCCGCGCCAGCGGAGGCGAGAATCGAACCTCGGCGCCCGTCCCGCGGAAGTAGTCGTTCTCGTCCCTGCCCAGGACGAGGGCGCTCGCGGAGCTGGTGAGGGCGAACGGCTGCGACGCCACGTCCACCACCTCCAGGCCGCGGTACGCCGCCACCTCGGTGCGCAGGGCGGGCGCGGAGTGCGCGCCGGAGAGGCGCGCCCCCACCTCGCCCGTGGTGCCGGCGCGAAGCTCGCCCCGGAGCTCCGCCGGACCGAGGGGGAGCGTCGCGCGGGCGCCGAGCGAGAGCCCCTCCACCCGGTTGTAGCGGACCAGCTCCGGGGTGAGGAACTCCACCCGAGGACGCGCCACGCTCCACGGGAGCCCCGGAATGCCGCGCGCCAGCGCGGCGAGCTCGCGCATCTCCTCCTCCCCCACCGGACCCTCGCCCTCGTCGAAGACGCTCGCCGGAAGCGCCGGGTTGGCGAGGAGGTCGGCGCCCTCGGCCCTGGTCACGAGGAAGGTGCGGTCGCACGGCGGGCGGCGGGCGGCCCGCGTACTGTCGCCCACCGCGACAGTGTCGCCCTTTGCGACCCGGGCCGCCGAGCGGTCCCACGCGGCGTTCCACGCGGAGTCCTTGGCCGCAGCGTCACCCGGCGAGCCCACGTTGATGACGATGCTCCCGAACATCCGCGGGCGGCAGGGCCGCTCCGCCGCCACGGCGAGCGCCGCCTCCGCCGGGGGCGCCGTCGCGAGGGTGTCCCCATCCACCCGGTACCCTTCGTAGCGGCGCTCGTAGGCGAGGGGAAGGCGCTTCCCGAGGGCGCGCACCACGCCTCGCGCGACCACCGTCCGCGGCATCCACCAGCGCAGGTCCAGCAGCCCGTACTCGATCGCGACGTGGTCCACCTCGGTGGTCACCTCCGGCGTGAGCACGGAGATCCCGGAGTCGGTGCTGGAGAGGGCGCGGCTCGGGCGGAACACCGCCCGCACCACGGCGTGGGTCTCCTCGTCCACCCAGAAGGAGCCGTTGATCAGCCGCGGGTCGGGGCGCCGCGCGGTGATCCGCAGCTCCCGGAGCCGCACCCCGCGCCCGTCCGGGAGCCGGATGGCGCTGCTGTCCCCGCTGGAGAACCGGTAGTACGCCTCGCTCCCCGGCGCCAGCGGGTGGCGGATCAGCGTGGAGTCGAAGCGCAGCAGCATCTCCGAATCCACCGGGTCGAAGGCGAGCGACGGCAGCATCCCGGCGACGTCTGCCGGCGGGAGCTGGGCTCCCGCGCTGAACAGCGGCTGCGCCTCGCGGGTGCCGAGTACCTCGATGCGCACCGTGTCGCGGGTCCACTCGATCCGCGCCGCCGTCTCCCGGCGGAAGATGAGCCGCTCCGCGCCGGCCAGCGTCATGCGCGCGGAGAAGCGCTCGTGCGCCGTAACCTCGTAGGCCGTGATGCGGGTGTCGACCACCGCCCGGCGCGCGCGGGCGAGGCGCACCAGCTCGCGGGCGCGGGCGTCCCGGTAGGCGTCCGCGGGGACGGGATCCTGCGCGGCGGCGGGGAGGGCGCAGAGAAGCAGGGCGAGGAGGAGGAGGGGGCGCATCGGGCGGGGGGTGCGGGGGGGCGGAAAGCTGCGTGGCCCGGTGTACCGCGCCGGGCCACGCGGAGTTCCGGCTCCCGCTACTCCGCCCGCAGTGCCACCATGGGGTCCACCCGGGCGGCGCGGCGGGCGGGGACCCAGGCGGCCAGGAGCGCCACACCGCCCAGGACGAGCGGCACGAGCAGGAACGTGGCGGGGTCGGTGGCGGTGACGCCGTAGAGCATCCCGGCGAGGACGCGCGTCGCCCCCAGCGCCGCCAGCAGGCCGATGCCCACCCCCAGCCCGGCCAGCATCGCCGCCTGGCGCACCACCATCCGCACCACGTCCGGGGCCCGCGCGCCGAGCGCCATCCGGACCCCGATCTCGTGGGCGCGGCTCGCCACCGCGTACGCCATGACGCCGTAGATCCCCACCGCCGCCAGGACCAGCGCCAGCGCCGCGAACACTCCGAAGAGGCCGCCGAAGAGGCCGCGGTCCCAGAAGGAGAGCGACATCACCTCGCGCATGGTGCGCATGTCGAACAGGGCGAGCCCCGGGTCGATCCGCTCCATCTCCGCCCGCACCGCCGCGGCTGCGAGGGCTGGCTCGCCCCGGGTGCGCAGGGCGAGCGTAACGCCGCGCGGCGCCCCGTCGGGGAAGGGGACGTACATCGTGGGGCCGGCCGGCTCGTGCACCTTGTGCTCCCGCACGTCGCGGCTCACCCCCACCACCGTGAACCACGGCTCGTCCGACCCCGTGCGGACCCGCCAGCCGATGGGGTCCGCCCCGGAGAAGTGCTGCCGGGCGAAGGTCTCGTTGACCACCATCACCGGCGCGTTGGCGTCCACCTCATGCGGGGACAGACCGCGCCCGCGGACCACCGGGATTCCCAGCACCTGGAAGAAGCCGGCGGTGACGGGGCGGTAGACGGCCGAGGGACGCCGCCCCGTCTCGCTGGGCTGCCCCTCCACCTCGAAGGTGTGGCTGGTGACGTTTCCGCTGAGCGGGAGGTCGCTCACCGCCGCGGCCCGCTCCACCTGCGGGAGCCCCTCCAGCCGGGCGACCGCCTCCGCCGCGAAACGGGCGCGCTGCTCGCGCGACGCGTACCGGTCGCCGGCAAGGTTGAGGCGCGTGGTGAGCACGCCCGACGCGTCCAGCCCCGGGTCGGCGCCGCGCAGCTCCAGGAAGCTGCGCACCATCAGCATCGCCCCCACGAGCAGCACCAGCGAGAGGGCGACCTCGCTCACCACCAGCGCCCCGCGCAGCCGCCCCTGCCGCGCCCCGGAGCCGCGGGTCCCGTCCTTCAGCGCGCCCTGGAGGTCGGCCCGGGAGGCGCGCAGCGCGGGCGCAAGCCCGAAGAGGATCCCGGTCGCGACACTCACCGCCGCGGTGAAGGCGAGCACCCGGCCGTCCAGGTCGAAGCGGACCCAGTACGGCAGCTCCTCGGGGATGAACGCGCGGAGCACGTCCACTCCCCAGCGGGCCAGGAGGACGCCCAGCGCCCCGCCCGCCAGCGCCACCAGCACGCTCTCGGTGAGGAGCTGCCGGACGATGCGGCCGCGCCCCGCGCCCATCGCCGCCCGTACCGCGATCTCCCGCCGCCGGCCGGCGGCGCGCGCCAGGAGGAGGTTGGCGACGTTGGCGCAGGCGATGAGGAGCACGAACCCCACCGCGCCCAGCATGACGTGGAAGACTGGGCGCATGTCGGGCGGGATCAGGTTGTCGCGGAAGGGGGCGAGGCGGCCCTCCAGGTCGCGGTTCGTCTCCGGGAAATCCGCCTGCAGGCGGCGTGTGACGGGGCCCAGCGACGCCTCCGCCTGTTCGCGGGTGACACCCGGACGGAGGCGGGCCACCGCGCGCACCCAGTGGCTCCCGCGGTTCTTCACCGGGTCCGCGACCAGCGGCGTCCAGAGCTGCTCCGTCTCCGGGAACGCGAACCCCGCGGGCATCACCCCCAGCACGGTGTACGGCCGCCCGTCGAGCCGGACCTCGGATCCGACCACCCGCGGGTCCCCACCGAAGCGCCGCTGCCAGAGCCCGTACCCGAGCACCGCCACGGCATCGCTCCCCGCGCTCCCCTCCTCCTCGCGAAAGCCGCGTCCCAGCGCGGGTGCCACCCCCAGGACGCCGAACAACGAGGGCGAGACCCGCGCGCCGCGCACGTACTCCGGCGTCTCCCCGGCGGCCAGGTTGAAGGCCTGGTGGAAGTAGACCGCGGCACCGCTGAAGGCGCCGTTGTCGCGCGTCCAGTCCACGAAGTTGGGATACGAGATCTCGTCCTCCACGCCGCCGCTGCCGCCGTCCAGCTCGTGCACGGCCACCAGCCGGTCCGGCTCCGCGAAGGGGAGCGGCCGGAGATAGAGGGCGTTGAAGGCGCTGAAGATGGTGGTGTTGATCCCGATCCCCAGCGCGAGGCAGAGCAGGGCGACGGCGGTGAAGCCGCGGCTGGCGGCCAGCGTGCGCAGCGCGTAGCGCAGGTCCTGGAGGAGCGCGTCCATGAGCGGTTCTCGGAGTGTCGTGGAGGGCGGCATCCGGTCTGGAGCCGGGCTAGTCCGCCCGGAGCGCCACGATGGGGTCCACCCGCGAGGCGCGGCGGGCGGGGAGCCAGCTCGCCAGCATTGCGACCCCGCCCAGGAGAAGCGGGACCGCGAGGAAGGCCACCGGGTCGCCGGGGCCCACGCCGTACAGGGTGCCGCGCATCAGCCGGGCGACGGCGTACGCCCCCGGCAGCCCCACGGCGATCCCCGCCGCGGCGAGCACGGCCGCCTCCGCGACGACCATCCGGACCACGTCCGGCGCGCGCGCGCCGAGCGCCACCCGGATCCCGATCTCCCGGGTCCGCTGCGCCACCGTGTACGCCATCACCCCGTAGACCCCCAGCGCGGCGAGCCCCAGCGCGAGCAGGGCCAGGCTGGCGAACACCTGCCCGGCGGCGCGCTGCATCCACAGGGTGGACGCCCGGTAGTCGCCCAGGACGTGCACGGTGAAGACGGGGAGCGTGGGGTCCATCGCGCGCACCTCGCGGCGCAGCGCGGGCGAGAGCGCCGCCGGGTCGCCCGCGGAGCGCACGGCCAGGGTCATCAGCCGCCACCCGGCGACCCCGTACGGCACGTGCACCTGCAGCCGGTCCCGCGGGCTGCCGGTGCCGGGGCGGGCGTAGGGGAGCGTCGGCGCGATCCCCACCACCGCGAGCGACCGGTCGGCGCCCTCCACCTCCACCCGGATCCGCCGGCCGAGCGGATCCTGACCCGGCCAGAGCCGCTCCGCCAGCTCGGCGCTCACGAGGGCGACCGCGGCCGCGCTGTCGGCGGCCTCGGCTGCGGTGAAGCTGCGCCCGGCGAGCAGCGGCCGTCCGATGGCGCCCCAGTAGCCGGGGGTGACGGCGATCCAGCGGCCCGCCGCCTCGCCGTCCTCCCCGGGCCGGCCTTCCGCCCGGACGGTGGTGCCCACCCCCACGTCGCCCGCCGGGAGCGCGGTGGTGAGCGCCGCGCCCTGCACCCCGGGGAGCGCGCGGAGCCGTCCCTCCAGCTCCCGGAAGAACGCGGCGCGCGACGCCACCGCGTCGTAGCGCTCGCCGGCGAGCGAGGTGCGCGCGGTCAGGATGCTCCGGCCGTCCACCGCGGGGTCCGAGTCCAGGGCCGCAAGGAACGAGCGGATGCTCAGCGCGGCGCCGGCCAGCAGGACCAGCGACAGGGCGATCTCGCCGGCCACCAGCGCGCCGCGCAGCCGGTTGCGGTACAGGCCCCCGCTGTCGCCGGGAGCCCCGTCCTTGAGGGCGCCGGTCAGCTCCGCGCGCGAGGCGCGCAGCGCCGGCAGGATGCCGAACAGCAGCCCGGTGGCGACCGCCAGCGCCAGGGTGTACAGCAGCACCCGCCAGTCCATCTGGAAGGTCATCCAGTACGGCACGTCCACCGTGAGGCGCGACATCGTCCAGTCGAGCCACCAGCTCCCCACCAGCACTCCCAATGCGCCGCCCCCGACGGCGAGCAGCACGCTCTCGGTGAGGAGCTGCCGGACGATCCGTCCGCGCCCGGCCCCCAGCGCCGCCCGCACGGCGATCTCCCGGCGGCGGGTGCTGCCGCGCGCCAGGAGCAGGTTGGCGACGTTGGCGCAGGCGATCAGCAGCACGAAGCCCACGCCCCCCAGCATCAGGTAGAGCAGGAAGCCCCGGTCGCCGCGCACGTACGACGCGCCGAACGGCCGCGCCCCCAGCGACCATCCCGCGTGGGTGCCCGGGTGCTCCGCGGCCATCCGCCGGGCGACGCGCGCGAGGTCGGCGTTCGCCTGCTCCACGTCCGCCCCGGGGCGGAGCCGCCCGACGGCGACGAGCCAGCGGGCGTCGTACGCGGCCGTGCTGTCGGTGCGCGCCGGGACCCACAGGTCGGCCGTCTCCGGGAAGCGGAAGCCCGGCGGCATCACCCCCACGACCGTCGTGGGGACGCCGTTCAGCATCGTCGTCCGCCCGACCACGTCCCTGCGCCCGCCGAAGTGCGTCTGCCAGACCCGGTGACCGAGGACGACCACCCGCTCGGACCCGGGCCGGTCCTCGCCGGGGAGGAAGCCGCGCCCCAGCGCGGGGCGGACCCCCAGCAGCGGGAACAGGTTGGGGGTGACCGGCGACCCCGCCACGCGCACCGGCTCGTCGTCGCCGGCCAGGTTGAAGCCCCGCGAGCCGGCGCCCGCCACGTCGGCGAGGGCCCGGCTCCCCGCGCGGACGTCGGCCAGCTCCGCGGAGCTGAAGGCGTCCTCCTCCCACCCCTGCTTCGGGGGCTGCGCGTACAGGAGGACCACGCGGTCCGCGTCCTCGAACGGGGGCGGCCGGAAGAGCAGCGTGTTTACGATGCTGAAGGTGGCGGTGTTCACGCCCATCCCCAGCGCCAGGCAGAGCATGGCCGCGGCCGCGAAGCTGGGGCTCCGCCGCAGGCTGCGGAGCGCGTAGCGCAGGTCCTGGAGGAAGCTGTCCATGGGTGGGACCGTTCGGGTGGGCCCGCTCGTACGGACGGGGTCCGGCTGCCGAGCCGGGCCGAACCCCGCACCTGCACCCCCGTCAGTCCGCCCGCAGCGCCGTCATGGGGTCCACCCGTGTGGCGCGGCGTGCGGGGAGGTACGCCGCCACCGGCTGGAGCAGGGCGTCCGTCACACCACCTCGAACCCGTGCCGCTCCAGCTCCGCCGCCACCGGGCTGCGCTCGTCGCGCACCACCTGCCCGTCGAACAGGTGCACGCTGCGCTCGGCGTGCTGCGCGTAGCGCGGATCGTGGGTCACCATGCAGATGGTGGCGCCCTCGCGGTGCAGCTCCTGGAGGAGCCCCATCACCGCCTCGCCGTTGACCGAGTCCAGGTTCCCCGTGGGCTCGTCCGCCAGCAGGATCAGCGGCTTCCCGGCGATGGCGCGCGCCACGGCCACGCGCTGCTGCTGGCCGCCGGAAAGCTGCGAGGGGTAGTGGTTGGTGCGGTGGCCCATCCCCACCCGCTCCAGCGCCTCCTGCACCCGCTCCTTCCGCTCCGCGCCGGACATGCCCCGGTAGGTGAGCGGCAGCTCCACGTTCTCGTAGACGGTCAGGTCGCCGATCAGGTTGAACGCCTGGAAGATGAAGCCGATCTCCCGGTTGCGGATCCGCGCCCGCTCCGCCGCGGAGAGGCCGGACACCGGGCGCCCGTTCAGGCGGTACACCCCGTCCGAGGGGGAGTCCAGCAGCCCCAGGATGGACAGCAGCGTGGTCTTGCCGCCGCCGGAGGGGCCGGCGATGGCCACGTACTCCCCGGAGCGGATCTCCAGGTGGACGCCGGAGAGGGCGTGCGTCTCCACCTCCTCGGTGAGGAAGACCTTGCTCACGCCTTCCAGGTGGATCAGCGGCTGCTCGTTGCTCTGCATGGGGACGCTCCTGGGGGTTCGATGGGGTAGGCTCGGGCGCTCGTGCTCAGCGGTTCAGGCGGACCCGTTCGGCCGAGTCCCACTGCGACATGTCGGACAGGATCACCACGTCTCCGGGCTTCAGGCCGCCGCGCACCTCGATGCTGCTGGCAGAGCCGCGTCCCAGCCGGACGTTGGTGCGCACGGCCTCCTTCCCGTCCTGCGACACCCGGAAGAGGCCCACGGTGCTTTCGGGCTGCCCGTAGGCCGGGCGTCCCACGTACATCACGTTCTTCAGGTGGTCCACGTCCACCGTTCCGTCCACGCTCAGGTCCGGGCGCGCGCCGCGGGGGAGGGCACCCTCCAGCGCCACGTCCACCGTGACGGTGCCGTTCTGCGCCGCCGGGTCGATCCGCACCACCCGGCCGCGGACGATCCCGTTGCGCGTGTCGATGGAGGCCGGCTGCCCGATGGAGACGTCGCGCACCTGCGTTTCCGGGATGCGGAGCACCGCCTTGAGGCGGCCGGGCTGCACCACCCGGGCGAGCGTGGCGCCGGAGTTCACCCACTGCCCCATCTCCACCGGCAGGTCCTGGAGCACGCCGTCCGTCCCCGCCCGCACGTGCATGGAGGCCACCTGCCCGCGGTGGAAGTCGACGATCCCGCGGAGCATCTGCACCTGCGCCTCCTGCGCGGCCACCTGCGTCCGCATGGACTCGCGCAGGAAGCCCAGCCGCTTGCGCTCCACCTCCAGCCGGGTCCGCAGCTCCTCGCCGCGGTCGCGCGCCCGCGCCACCTCGTTGGGCGCCGCCAGGCCGCGCGAGGAGAGCCCCTCGTTGACCTCCGCCTGCCGCACCGCGTCGCGGTGCTCGGCGTTCACGGTGGCGATGACGGCCTCCTGCGAGAGGACCTGGTTCTGGAGCCCGGCGCGCAGGTTGGCGAGCTCCGACTGGGCCGCCACCAGCTGCCGCTGCGCCTCCAGCGCCTGCCGGTCCACGTCGGGGTTGCTCAGCTCCAGGATGACCGTGCCAGCCTCCACCCGGGTGCCGGGCTGCACCATCTTCCGCTCCACGCGCCCCTGCGTCACCGCCGAGACCCAGCGGACCTCCTCGGCCGCGAGGGTGCCGGGGCCGCGGACCTGGCGGACCATGTCGCCCTGGCGCACCGTGTCGGTCCAGAGCGTCGCGCGCTCCACCGAGGGCGGGGCGGGCTCCAGCCGGGCCAGCGCCAGGGTGAGCAGCGCCAGGGCGGCCAGGCCGGCTCCGGCCATAAGCCAGCGGCGGCGCTTGCGGGTGGGCTTGCGGGGGACGTCCACTGTGGATTCTCCTGCGATCGTTTCGGGAATCGTGGGCCCGGCGTGCGCCGGGGCGGTCAGGCCGCGGCGCGCCCGGGGCGGGACTCGTCGGCCAGGTCCGCGGCGCGGGCCATCTCCTCCATCCTCCGCTCCAGCGCGGCGAAGCGGGCCTCCAGGGCGGCGTCGCCCCCGGCTGCGCGCATCCGCGCCACGGACTCCACCAGCGGCCGCAGCCCGTAGCGGGCGGTGAGTCCCGCGAGCGGAACGAGGAGCACGGAGCCGCCCATCCAGATGGCGGCGAGCGAGGTCAGGTCTACGTTCAGGTCCGGCATGGTGCGGCTCCGGGGCGGTGTGTGCGTAGTGGGTGGGGCCGGCTGCGGGGCTTTCACAGGACAAGGACCGTGCCGGAGGGGCGCGTTGCGTAAGTGGTTGTGTAACTGCGCCTTGCGTGCCTCGCCGGCCGCGCTGCGCCGGCCGCTCCTGACCGCATGTGGGAATCGCCGTCCCGGAAACGGACACCTGTGGCCGCGCTCGGTGCGCTCGGTCCGGGGCACGGGGGTTGCGTTTCCCCCGGCGCTTCCTTCACTCTTCCGGCTCGCGAAGGCGTTGCGGGACACACGTGCATCAGGAGACAGACCGGGATGAAGAGCGCACAGGCTGACGAGCGGTTCGACGCGCTCGTCTCGCAGGTCCACGAATGGGTGGAATCCGCCGTGGCGCTGGACGCCGGGCACTTTCCGAGCGAGCTGTTGAGCGACCTGCAGGACCTCATCGAGGAGCTGAAGGGATTCCTGGAGGAGGAGGGGAGCGGCTACGAGCGGAAGGACGTCACTGAGCTGTTCGTGACGCCCGAGATGGCGGAGGTGATCCAGCGCTTCCCCCGCGTCCGCCGCCTCATGGAGAGCTCGTGGGGGCCGCAGCTCACCGAGCTGATCGAGGAGGAGGGCGGCGGCTTCGAGGGCTTCGAAGACGATGACGAGGACTAGCACCCCCCCGGCCGGACGTGGCTGAGCCACGCCGGACCATCCTCGTGGTCGACGACCAGGAGGACGAGCGGACGATCCAGCGGGCCATGCTGACGCACCTGGGCTACGAGGTCCGGGAGGCGGACAGCGGGGAAGCGGCGCTCGCCTCCGCGGCCGAGTCGCCTCCGGACCTCGTTCTCCTGGACATCGCCATGCCGCGCATGGACGGCTTCACAGTGTGCCGGGCCCTCCGGGCCGACCCGCGCACCGCCAACGTCGCCGTGCTCTTCTTCACCGCCTCCGTGGTCGGCGACCTGCCGGCCATGGCCTCCGAGGCGGGGGCGCAGGGGATCCTCGCCAAGCCCGTCGATCCGCGCATGGTGGCGCAGGAGGTCCGGCGCATCCTGGGCGAGCCGTCCGCCTGACCGCGCCGCAGGGGTCCACCCGCTCCGGGTGGACCCCTGCGTGCGTCCGGCCGTCCCTGGTGCGGTACTTGCCCGGCGCATGCTCCGTCGGTCATCCACCGCCCGGACACGGACGAGCCCATGCCCAAACGCCCCGAGGACAACTCCGAGGAGAGCACCGGACCCTCCCCGCGCGACGTCGCGGCGCCGCCCCCGCCGCGCGGCGCGGTCTACATCCGCCCGGAGCACCTGTACAAGGCGGCGGGGCTGCTCTTCCTGCTGGCCCTGCTGTACAGGTTCTTCCAGGAGATCACCTACGGGCTCCTCCTCCTGTACGCCGCCGCGATCCTGGCGGTGCTGTTCAACGCCCTGGTCAGCCGCCTCCCCCTGGAGCGAAAGTGGGTGACCGCCGCCCTGGGGCTGCTCATCTTCGCGGGGATCGGCGTGCTCCTCTGGTTCGGGATCCCGGCCCTGGTCTCGCAGGTGCGCAACATCGTGGGGCGGGTGCCGGAGTTCAGCGCGCTCCTCCAGCAGGTCGAGAGCTGGCTGCGCGCCAACACGGGGCTGAACGTGACGCTGGTGGGCTCGCAGGTGCAGGGGTTCTTCCGCGACGCCTTCCTCTCCACCTCCGGCAGCGGGGGCGGCGGCTTCATCGGCCGCGCGCAGGGGCTCCTGGAGATCCTCTTCGTCCCGCTCCTGATCCTCTTCGGCGGGCTGTTCGCCGTCGCGAAGCCCAACGAGCGGCTCCTGATGCCCGTGCTCCGCGCCGTCCCCCGCGACCGCCGCCCCGCCTACCGGCGGATGATGGAGCTGCTGGGCGTACGGCTGGTGGGGTGGCTGAAGGGGACCCTGATCGCGATGGTCGCCGTGGGCGTCCTCAGCACGGTGGCGTACTACCTGATCGGCGTCCCCAACGCGCTGCTCCTGGGGCTGTTCGCCGGGCTCACGGAGTTCATCCCGCTGGTGGGCCCCTGGGTGGGGGGCGGCACCGCCACGGTGGTCGCATTCCTCGAGGACCCCCAGCTGGGGCTCTGGACGGCGCTCGCCGCGCTCGCCATCCAGCAGATCGAGAGCAACATCATCACCCCCTGGGCCATGTCGCAGGCGGCGGAGCTGCACCCCTTCGTCACCCTGTTCGCGCTGGTCTTCTTCGGGAGCCTCTTCGGCTTCCTGGGGATCCTCCTCGCCATCCCGCTGACCCTGTTCTTCTGGACGGTGGTCGAGGTGCTGTGGGTGGAGCGCGCCATCGACACGGACGAGGACAGGATCGCGCCGGTGGTGGAGGAGTGAGTGCGGGAGTGCGAAAGTGCGAGGTGCGAGGTGCGGGGGGTCAGCGGACGACGATGCGCTTCTCCAGGACGATGCGCTCGCTGGAGCCGAGGTCCCGGCCGACCACCCGGCGGCCGGTGACGCGCAGCACGGCCTCGCCGGGGCGGCCGAAGGCGAGCTCCACGTCGCGGGGAAGCTCCACCGTCGCATCGCCGCACGCGGTGTCCCTGTTCTCGAGGGTGTGGTCGATGGGGGTGACCACCGCCTCGGCGGGGCGAGCCTCGACGCGCGCGCCCGCGGGGCTCCAGCAGACGGTGGGGCCCACGGTGGTGACCCGCGCGGTGAACGGCACCCCCGCGCGCACGGTGTCCGGCGCCGTCAGGGCGGTGCGGGGGGGGTCCGCGGGGCGCGTGCCCGCGGAGGAGGCGAGGGAGGGCCGCGCCTCCCACGCGATGATCCCTACCGCGTGCCTCCCTTCCGGCCGCAGGGGGAGGTCGCACGCGGCGAGCGCGAGGGGGAGCAGGATGGCCGCTGATGCTGTCCGCAAATGCATGTGGGCTCCACTTTCGGCGGGGCGGGCGCAGCCCCCCGGGGGAGTGCGCCGCTCCGGGCCGGTCGATCGCGGCGGTGCGTCGGGCTTCGGGAGGAAGACGAGCGGCGGCGCGGAAGTGTCACACGGCCGCCGCCCGGCCGGCTACTGGAGGGCGGTGCAGGACCAGGCGTCTCCGCAGTCGCCCGACTGGTGGTTGGACACGTACTTCCAGGCGCTCCTCGCCTCGCCGGCCGAGGTCACCACCACCCGGACGTCGAAGTCGCCGCTCCCCTGTGTGACCCAGAGGGTCTGCGTGCGCCCCGTCCCCAGCGGCTGCTCCCAGCCGCCCTCCACCAGCGTCCACTGGTAGGTGTAGCTGCCGTCCCCCCCGTCGGGGACGGCCTCCCAGGTCACGTACCCGGACGACGCGACGTGGTCGGGGCCGTCCACCCGCACCGAGAAGTAGATGGGCTTCGCGTAGGCCAGCCGGTTGGGCGTCCCGCGCGGGTCGACGACCTTCCCCTGGGTGGCCGAGCCGATCAGGGCGTCGCGGAGCTTCGCCACGGAGGCGCCGGGGTCGCCCTCCAGGTAGAGGGCGGCCACGCCGGCCACCAGCGGCGACGCCATGGAGGTCCCGGAGAGCGTCCGGGAGTCCGTGTCGCTCCCGATCCAGGCCGAGGTGATCCCGGCGCCCGGGGCGAACAGGTGCACGCAGCCGCCCCAGTTGGAGTCCGGCGTGCGCCAGTCGTAGGTGTCCGTGCCCCCCACCGTCAGCACGCCCGCGACCCGCTTGGGAGAGTAGCCGCAGGCGTCCGCGTTGCTGTTCCCGGCCGAGGTGACCACCGGCACACCGGCGGCCAGCAGGCTGGAGACGGCGGCGTCCACGTCGTTCCGCGCCGGCCAGGTGTAGCTCAGGTTGGCTACGGCCGGCTTCAGGTGGTTGGCGCGGAGCCAGTCGAGCCCGGCGATGGCCGCGCTCGCGGACGCCGCGGCGGTGCAGCCCGAGATCCGCACCGCCAGGACCATGGCCTGCCGCGCGACCCCGTAGGTGGACCCGGCGGCGGTCGCCGCCACGTGCGTCCCGTGGCCGTGGCAGTCGTCCGCGCCGCGCCCGTCGCTGATCGCGGTGTACACGTGCCGGGCCCGCGTGCCGTACCCGAACTCCGCGTGGGTGCGGCGGACGCCGCTGTCCAGCACGTACAGGTTCACCCCCGCGCCCGTGGCGGTGGGCGCGAAGACCCCGTTCAGCGGCAGGTCGCGCTGGTCGCTCCGGTCCAGGCTCCAGAGCGACTGGTCCGGGACCCCGTACTCGTCCTCGATGACCTCCTGCACCATAGGATGCCGGCGGAGCCCCTCCACGGACCCGGGCGCCAGGCGCGCGGCGAAGCCCTTCAGGGCGTGCTCGTACACGAACAGCACGGAGTCGCGGGGCGACTTCGACAGCCCGCGCACGAAGCCCTGGACGTCCCGCGTCTCGGGCTTGAGGACCACCACGTACTGGTCCGGGATGCGGGCCGCGCGCTCGGGAGCGGCCGGCCCGCGGGAAAGGGCGGGAGCCTCACCGGGGGCCGCGACGGGGGAAGGGTCGTCGCCGCAGGCTGCCGTGGCGAGAACGGCGAGCGCCAGGAAGAGCCGCCGGGGTGCTCCGTACCGCAGGGTGGCGAAGGGCATGGAAGGGCTCCATGGGTTGCCCGGTGTACGGGAGGGCGCTTTCGGGCCGGAGTGCTCCGGCGAAAGCGGTTGCGGGTGGGCGCAGGGGTCCCGGAGGCGGAGCCGCCGCGTGCGTCCACTCCGGTCTGACGAGCCTGCGGCGCGGCGCGTCACCGGCCCACACGTCCGCAGAACGGCGGAGGGG